>NZ_JBHIOY010000006.1:0-136387 GCF_042195785.1 Bartonella sp. AP58NXGY
ATCACAATTGAAAGCAATTTTTGGCTGGACAGAAGATCAGATGGCATCCCTTTATACAAAGAGTGCAGATCGTAAAAAGCTCGCAATAGAGGCAATTAAAAAACTTCAAAAAAATGAGGGATAGAGGCAAAAAAATATAATAGAATCAATAATCTTTAAATTCCCTTATATTTGCTTAATATATTTGATTTTATTGTAATATAATATGCCCAAGAAGGCCATTTTTCTACATCCTCCCATATAACCCAAATTTGCTCAGCACTTGCTTTTGTGTTAATTTCTTCGCTATACATCCATTTAAACACGATAATCTCCCCTGTTTTAGAAATCATTTAGCTTTATTGCTAAAGAATAATATAAAAAGTATCCTTAAAGCTGCACAACGATAAGATACTTAATACTCTCAAATTTACTTAATATGTAATGATTAAATCAACAAGAGATACTACTAAACTAAACACACAAATATTCAGGATAAATGAACAATATTTTCAATAATAAACAAACTATCTTTTTTAAATTTATACAATAACAAAAATAGAAGTTACGCATCATATAAGATATAAATGTAGACTGCATAGCTTAAAGCTTTCAACTGCTGATGAAATGTGATGATTAAGGTATAGCAGAAAGAAATTAGACAAAAAAGATCATACTATTATCGAGGAATATATATCCTATTGGAGAAAAAACATCCTTCTGTAGTAAAGCTAATAAAAATTCATCAATTCCTTTAACATTAGAATCTTTTATTGATTTTCTGCTTAACCTTTTAAAAAACATATAAAATGAAGAAAACTGTGAAGAAACATCACCCTATCGGATAAAAACAAGAACTTTCTCAAGATGTAAGCGATCGTAATTTATAGAGACGTATTGCTGTTTCACCATAAAAACGCTCATCATCTAGATAAAAGACGTCAGGTAAACGAATCATTGTATCTTTCTTTTCTTCAAGTATGAAGAGTGTATCAGCTTTTGCCCAACCTCCTCGCAAAGCTTCTACAAAAGCACGTTCACCTAAACAACGGCTATAGGGAGGATCAGCGCAGATAACATCAAAGGGAAGCATTGTTCCAATATTGCCAAGTTTGGTTGCATCACGACGCAAAATCCGTCCAACCCCTTGCAATTCAAAAGCTTCGATATTTTTTTGAAGTACCCCACGCCCCTCAACTGAATTTTCAACAAAAACAGCAGCCTTTGCTCCACGTGAAAGTGCTTCAATGCCTAAAGCCCCCGTACCAGCAAAAAGATCAAGAATGCGTTTATTGGTCCAAAATTGTTCTTCACGGCTAGAAAGAATATTAAAAAGGCTTTCACGTGTACGATCACTCGTTGGGCGAATCGACTGATTAACAGGCGAAAATAAAACACGACCAGCAAATTTACCGCCTATAATCCGCACGCGGACCTCCAAATCGCTTCGAAGTTTTTGCACCATCACTCTGTGATTTAGATTTTTTCATAGCACCACCAAATGATTTTACTTTTTTCTTTCTCTCAAAAGAACGCTCATCATGACAACCTTTTATCATTTTCTCTTTATCCTTTAAAAAGCGATCTTTCTTACCAAAGGGATGCGTCCCGTCATAAGATATTTTGCCACGTTTTTGAACAAAACTTTCCCTCTTCTCTTTGTGTGACGAACTTTCTTTTAGTTTTTCCTTGCCTCGATGAAAGGACTTTCTACCATCTAAATCGCTCTTATAACCATGCGATTTCTCCTCACTATAGGAAGGCTTTCTACGTGCACTTTGCGGACGTGCACCAGGAGCCATCCAAACATTAGCACGGCGAGAACGCGGTAGAAAACACTCTACTTTTCCTTCTTCACTTTTCTCCTTTTTTACATTTTCATGAGATTTTGTACTTAATCGTGCACGACTATGTTCAACAGAACCATCTCTTGAGCGACGTCGTATCACCCTTTCACTTGAGAAAACCCAACCATCATTTGCAACAGAAAGATCTTTCTGGCTTTGCTTTTCTGCAACAACTGCAGAATTTGAAAATGGCTTAAGAATAGGAGCATCAAAATCTGCATTGGCTTGCATAATCAAACGCTCCCCCAACTGATCTCGTAACATCCGCCCTTTTAACTCTTGCACAGCTCCTTCTTCTAAATCAGAGAGATGAAATGGACCATAAGATACACGTATTAATCGATTAACTGATAATCCCAATGCACCTAAAACATTCTTTATTTCACGATTTTTTCCTTCTCGCAAAGCAACAGAAAGCCATATATTCGACCCTTGTTCGCGTTCAATTGATGCTTCAATTGAACCATAAAAAATACCATTAATCGCAATACCATTTTTAAGGTTATCCAGCGCACTCTGTTTTACTCTTCCATGAGCACGGACGCGATATTTGCGGACCCACCCCGTTACAGGAAGTTCTAATACACGCGCTAAGCCACCATCATTGGTTAAAAGCAAAAGCCCTTCCGTGTTAATGTCAAGCCTTCCAACAGAAAGAACACGCGGCATTCCTTTTGGTAAATTACTAAATACTGTAGGTCTGCCTTCAGGATCACGGTTCGTGGTGACAAGACCTGCTGGCTTATGGTAAAGCCATAAACGCGTTCGTTCTATAGGAGGTAAAAGTTTGCCATCAACTTTAATAACATCAGAGCGGCTAACATTAAAAGCTGGCGTTTTCACGACTTTACCATTCACAGAAATACGACCTGAAACAATCATCATTTCTGCATCTCGACGCGAAGCAACACCAGCACGCGCTAACCTTTTAGCAATTCGTTCACTCTCATTATTTTCATTCATTTGCGTTTCAAACCAATCTTTGCAAGTATGTTCAGAAAATTATTCACATGCACCATACCGCTTATCCTGAAAAATGAAGTAGCATAATCATTTATCATTTTCTATCCTTTAACGACAATAATGTATCTGTTGACTTGCAAGTTTGTTTTAAACTCTTTAAAAAATAGAGGTATTCTTTTCATTATAAAAGCGTAATAAATTATTCATTCCATAGCATTCCTTATCGAGATAACCTTTAGATTTTCTATACCTTCAGTAGAAAGAATATTATGACTTTGACACCCATGGAAATAGCCCTTTTAGAAGCGCAAGAAGCTGCAAAAAAAGATGAAGTTCCCGTAGGTGCTATCATTACACGTGGAAAAGCTATCATTGCACGCGCTGGTAACTTTATAAAATCTACATATGACCCTACAGGACACGCAGAAATACGCGCAATCCGTATGGCTTGCAAAACATTGCAAAGCGAAAGGCTTCCTGGTTGCGATCTTTATGTAACACTTGAGCCTTGTGCTATGTGTGCCGCTGCCATTTCATTTGCACGCATACGACGTCTCTATTACGCAATAAATGATCCCAAAGGAGGTGCTATAGAAAATGGTCCACGTTTTTATCAGCAACCAACCTGTCATCACAAACCTGAGATTTATTCTGGTTTTAAAGAAAAAGAAGCAACTCAATTACTTAAAGATTTTTTTGTACAAAAGCGATACTAAAAATAATTCTTCTTCCATAGCTTTCACTCTTTAGAAACTATCCTATTTCTTAAAAAAGATTATTCATCCTTCTGATATAGCGAAAGCTATTTCAAAATATTTTTTCTCTCACACTCTTTTAATACTGCATATTTAATACTGCATATTGTTTCTATTATACAACATATTGATTTATAAAAATAATTCATTTCTTTTTATATAAAATATTTTTATATAAACTATAAAGTTCAAAATATCGTGGAATACTCTCATTTCAAATGACGTTGAATCAATAAAATCCTTTATTGGCACATCATAAGTGAGGTTACTGTCTAGATAAAAAACGATTTAGAAAAGACTAAAAATGTCTCTTATGAAAGCTCTCAAATGCAAAAATTGTCACAACATTGGAGTCTGAAAAACAAAATGATGGTATAAGCTCTCTCCTTCATAAGAATAAAGATGCTAATTTTCAATGGCTTTCATGTTATACTATCCACACAAACAACGTTGTGAAATGGACTTAAAAGATATTTCTTGTTAAAAAAGCAACGCCGAACCACTCTCTCGATGCTATAGCCATATTGCTATTTCATGGAAATAACAACCAGCTTGCAGCAGCATTATAACGCTGCATGAACGAGAACTTGGTGTCATAAGTAATGAGAAGAATACTTCGCATACTTTTATTTTGTCTTTTTCTTATCGACCAATAGGTGCAATTTTTGCCGGTTGGCGATAACTTAAAGGTGGTTCAGTGAGATAGCGACGGTATTTTGAACTTCCAACTTGTGCTCTCTGACGACGTAAATATTCTTGTCGTTGCTTCGCACTCAACTGTGAAGGATTTTTTGAACCAGCGCCATTAACTGACGATCCTTTGTGAGGAAAAGGAGTACTTTCTCGATGCTGCTTCGATGCTTCTATTTCATTGACAGATCTATCTTGTTGTGGGACCGGCAAAAATCTGCGTGAACTAGGGCTTGGTATTACAAGTTTTGGATGAGGTTTCATGACAATCTGGCTGCTATTATTTGTTGGTGTTAAGGAAGTAATATTAGCAACATCTTCAAAAAACTGTATCGAAACTGGTTTATTGGTACCATAGGTAGGCGCATTACATCCCGTTAAAACAAAGCATATACCTAAAATTCCTATTGGAAATATTTTTATTTCACGTTTTCTCACTGCCTATTCCATTTCCTAAGTATATGGCTGATTAATATTCCCGTTATTTATGAGAGAACGGTCCATACACAAATTTCCCCCCTGCAGACAAAATAACGGAATTTACTTTGTACCACAAAAAACTATACTCATCAATATGAGAAATATACTTGCATTTCTTTCCTTTGATTTAAAATTTTAAATCTTACCAAGAATCTGTAGTTCCCGCAAAGCAGCAGCATCACGAGCAGATACATCCGGATAAGCTGGATCACTCCCAACATCTTGTGTATAACGCCATGATCGAGCACATTTTTTTCCCAACGCTTTCTTTGGATATACACCAACACCTTCAACATCATCCAAAGTAAATGCATCGGAAGGAATTGTATCCTGCGTAATTGTTAGAGCACTGGTGATACAGATCTCCGCCATATCCACATTTTCTAATGCCTCTCGTAAAACCGGATTAGAAATAAAAACAACAGGCGCAGCTTCCAAAGAAGATCCAATACGCTTATCAGCGCGTTCGAGTTCTAAAGCACCTGTCACAACTTTACGGACCTGCCGAATTTTTTTCCAACGCTCAGCCAAAGATTGGTTTTGCCATTCTCCTGGTACAGAGCGAAATTGTTCCAAATGCACTGATTGGCTTTCTGGATAACGCTCTAACCAAGCTTCTTCCATAGTAAAAGGCAACATTGGAGCAAGCCATGTTACCATACGCTCAAAAATCTCACGGACAACCTGCAAGGAGGCCTTGCGTTTTTTTGATGAAGGCGCATCACAATAAAGAGAATCCTTGCGGATATCAAAATAAAATGCCGATAACTCAATGATTGAAAAATCTAATAATGCACGCATAATCTTTTTAAAATCAAACTCATCGTAAGCGCGATGAATCAACTGATCAAGTTCAAAAAGCCTATGCAATATAAATTTTTCAAGATCCGGCAGTGCACCATAAGATATTTCTTCTCCATCATCATGTGCTAAAGTTCCAAGCATCCAACGAATTGCATTGCGTAGTTTACGATATGAATCCACATTTGTTTGAAGTATTTTTTTGCCTAAACGCTGATCTTCCCAATAATCTGTTGTCATCACCCAAAGACGAAAAATATCAGCTCCAGATGTTTTAATGATCTCTTGCGGAACAACCGTATTGCCTAAAGATTTAGACATTTTCTTACCATTCTCATCCAAAGTAAAACCGTGTGTGATCACGGCCTTATAAGGAGAACAAGCACGCGTACCACAGCTTTCCAAAAGAGAAGATTGGAACCATCCGCGATGTTGATCTGAACCTTCAAAATAAACATCAGCAGGCCATTTTAAATCAGCCCGATCTTCTAACACAAAGCTATGGCTGGCTCCAGAATCAAACCAAACATCCAAAATATCATAAACCTGTACCCAAAGCTCATGTGCACGCTCACCTAAAAAACGTTCACGTGCTCCTTCAGCAAACCATGCATCTGCCCCTTCTGCTTCAAAAGCCCGTAAAATACGCTCGTTCACACCTTCATCTTTTAGAATAACACCATCCTCATTCGCAAAAATACAAATAGGAACACCCCAAGAACGCTGACGAGAAAGAACCCAATCAGGACGATCTTCTATCATAGAAGCTAGGCGATTTTGCCCAGAAGATGGCACAAAACGCGTTTTTGAAACAGCTTCCAAAGCCCGACTACGTAAAGTTGAACCATCCCCAAAATCTTTATCCATTGAAATAAACCATTGTGGTGTATTGCGAAAAATAACGGGTTTTTTTGAACGCCAACTATGCGGATAGGAATGCTTTAAACGCCCCCGTGCAAACAATCGATCTGCTTTAATTAAAGCATTAATGACCTCTTTATTGGCGTCCCCCATTTTTCCATTATCATCAATAACACGTGCAGGTCCTCCTTCACGATCTGGTCCTAAACCTGGAACATCTTTCGTATAGAACCCTGCATCATCAACAGGAAACGGTATAGATAAATCAATCCCCGCTTGCTCCAGTAAGGACTTATAATCATTCCAAATTTCAAAGTCCTCACGCCCATGGCTTGGTGCTGTATGGACAAAACCTGTACCAGCACTCTCTGTTACGTGCGAACCATCAAGCAATGGAATTTTAAAGTTATACCCCCCAGCTAAACCTTTGAGTGGATGAGAAAGAACAAGAGCTTTCAACTCTTCAGAAGAAATAACACGCAAACGCTTCAAAACAAGTTTGGCTTTTTCTCCACAACTCACCGCTAAAGCGTCTGCAAAGAGAAGCTTTTCTCCCACTTGAGGACCAAAATCATTTTCAGCACTTTCAACTTCGTAAATACTATAAGAAATTTGCGAAGAATAACTCACTGCACGATTGCTTGGAATTGTCCATGGTGTTGTTGTCCAAATGACGACATAAGCACCATATAAATCATCAGAATTTGCTTCAAAAACAGGAAACTTAACCCAAATCACCTCTGATTCATGATCATGATATTCAATCTCAGCCTCTGCCAAAGCCGTACGCTCCACAACAGACCACATCACCGGCTTGGAACCACGATAAATCTGATCTGACATAGCAAATTTTATCAATTCACTAGCAATGCGTGCTTCTGCATGAAAAGCCATTGTAGTGTAAGGTGTGTTAAAATCTCCCACAACACCAAGGCGTTTAAATTCTTCGCTTTGAACGGTTACCCAATGTTGTGCAAATTCACGGCATTCTTGACGAAACTCATTCAGAGGTACCTCGTCCTTATTTTTTCCCTGTGCTCGATATTTTTCTTCAATTTTCCATTCAATTGGAAGCCCATGGCAATCCCAACCAGGAACATAATTTGCATTAAAACCGCGCATTTGAAATGAACGAACAACCACATCCTTTAGAACTTTGTTTAAAGCATGCCCGATATGAATATGACCATTTGCATAAGGTGGACCATCATGAAGAATATAAAATGGACGATCTTTTGCTTGTTGGCGCAATTGCGCATAAAGCCCTATATTTTCCCAATGCGCCATCAATTCAAGCTCTTTTTGCGGAAGACCTGCACGCATGGGAAAATTTGTCTGTGGGAGATAAAGAGTTTTTGAATAATCTATTGTTTCATTTTTCACAGTCATTGTGAAATATTCCTGTCCACTTTTACGAGTTTACTTTTGCATAACTTCCCTGAACCCTGCAACTCTGGTTTTTATCTATAGGGAAATCCGAGCTTATCATTCGTATTAAGCAGCGATCAAGAAAATATATCATTACACTTTATGGGCTTTAACATGAAATTCACAAGAAAAGAAACCAAAAAATGATTAAAAAAAATAAAGGCTCCACTATTAGTGGAGCCTCTTAGAAATTTACTCTTAAAAAAGATCAAAATTTGTATGCTACACCAACACGGAAATCATTGGTTTTGTAATTAACTTCAAGTTTTTCTTTTGCAAATTTCTTTTTACCAAAATCGGAATAACGATATTCTGCACGTACAATCACATTATCCAACATCGCGAAATCAATGCCACCACCCAGAGTGTAACCAATCATGGTTTTTGTCTCATCAGTTAAGTTTTTAGAAGAAACGACACTTCCATCCTCACCCTTAACAGATATTGATACAGTGTCTTGGAACTGCCCATAAGCAATACCACCAGCAAGATAAGGCATAAAGCGATCAGCAGCAAAACCGATACGTACCCGTGTAGCACCACCCCAATTTTGTTTGAAAGTATGGTTTAAAGCTTCAACTTCATCTTCTTGATCCAGAGCAAGTTCAGAAGCAACCTTTTTGATTTGTTCTATACCGTATACACTGGAATTGCTCTTATCTGCCACTTGGGGACTTTGTGCACCGTGTCCAGCCATATTCTGTCCACCATGAGGATAAGAAGCATGTGGGCGAGAACCATGCGAGTATGCAACAGAACTATGCCCACCTCCGTGAGATGCACCATGTGGATGAACATGTCCACCTCCAGTTCCATTAGAGGAAACGCGCGAATGAGCACCGTTTGTCCCATTGGAAGTTTTTGGATCTGTTCCAGATAATCCTGATCTCGCCAGTACAAGTGGTGCACTCGGTATTGTTCTTTCTGCTAATGATGATTCTACTGATGTAGGTGTTTTTGCTGCCTGCTTACTTGATTCTGTTGATGGAACAGAAAGTGTTGCTTTTGTTACAACTGGTTGCGCAGGAACACTTGATCCTCTTGTGCCTACTTCTACTGCTTCACCTCCCACAGACGATCTTGCCAATAAGAGGGGTTGTGACTGCTGTGGTTTTCCTGTCTCTGTGCTAGAGGATACTTGTGTAGGTACACCTGGCTGTGATCCACTTACCTCGCTTACCGAAGTGCCTCTTGTATCTGATACTGTCTCTGTCTTTGAGGAGGCAGATTGCGTTTTTAACGATATTGTAGAAGAACTGCCAGTTGTTGCTGAGTGATTTGATTGTCCTGCTCCTGCATTTGATTGTTGAACTAGGGCCATTTGTCCATCTTGTGTTTGACTGGATTGTGTTGCAGTAGGTTCTGCTGGTGGAGTTTCTGCACTTGTTGCTGGTGTAGATTTTTCTGATTCCGCCTGTTTAGGCAATATTGCCGCAGGCTGTCCTGAAGCATTTCCTAGTGTGCTTGCTTGTGGGGTTGAAAGAGTTTGTGTTTCTGCTGATCTGCGGGCTCTTCCTACTGCATTCTCTACTGTAGCGTTATTAGATGCACCTATGGTTATGGTTTTTGTGTGTTTTTTTCCAGATAACATTAAATCCGTATCAATACCAAAAACAAAGCTGTCACCGAGATCGATATTAGACCCTGCATAAAAACCACCTGCAAAACCTGAAAGTTTAGGAGAGAACTCTTTATCCAGCGAGAAATTCTTTTCTTGATCAATAAGAGCCATATCCGCTTTGCTCGAAAAACCACCGGCTTGGACACCTAAATAAAGACCTGTCCATGAAAAAGTAGGAGCAACAATGGCAGAAGAAGTCGATGATGCTGGCTGATGAGGAATCAGAACATCAGCAGCTAACGCTGTAGATGCCGAAATTAAAGAAAAAATAGACGCTGTTATTAAACGTTTTGTGTTCATAAAATCTCTCCAAATATCCAAAATGAAATGTATATAGAGTATCTTTTTTGAAATATCTGTAGCAAAAATAACACACTCACAAAAAAATAAAGGATTTTTGAAAATAAGCTTTCTTAACTATTTAGTTTTGTATTCAATGAGAATTTGTAAATTAAATCACACTAAAATTATGTGTCTTAAAGTTGGATTCATTTCCATTAAATTTTCGCATAACTGTTAATGATAATATTCTTTATAAATTTCTTTTTACCGAAATCTGAATAACAGCACTCTGCATGCAATAAACTATTATCTGTTATTGCAAAATCAATGCCAGTGCAAACAGTGAAATAAAATATTGCCTTTTTTAAAACCAAGCACCCTAAAAGTTTCATAAAATAAAACATTCATAAAAAAAACTTTTAGATTTTTTTCAGAAATCTTGTCGTCCTAACACATCACTTTGATTTATAAAGATAACTTATTGTTTGTATGTTTAATAAAAAAATCTAATACCGTAGGATTCTCTCGTTTAAAACCTGTTCCATGTTGAAACCATCAAAACCATGTCTCTGTGTATGTCATAAACGGGATGGAGCATGTCAATAAAAAATATTAAAGACAAGATTAAAAATACTTTTTATAAACGCTCTTAACAGCTAAGGTCTGTCTGAAACATTGGTGGCTAGTACAGTGTATGATGGTGCCAGTTTACTCTTTTTATTAAGCATAAAGGTCGTAGTACTCAATGGAGTTATTATATTGGGGGATTATCGCTTTATACTATTCACGAATCTTGACATGAAACGGATATGATATGCCCTGAGAAATATTTCTTTAAAACAAGCGTGTGAATACGTAACAACGATATAGTCCGTTTGGGGCATTTTGTTTTCATAAGAGGTGTGATCCCATTAAAGAATGCAATAAATAAAAGCGCAAAACAATGCATCATCCTCACTATTAAAAAAACATTGCTCTCAATGCTTTTGAAAATCATAAAACTCAATTAAAAGAAGAAGACAAAGTTGAAAACTGATTTTTATCTTTATAACTTTATATGCCTCTCCAATGAAACTGTATTTCCGTTTCAGAGAGTACTCTAACAGGATATATGTAGTACGATCGCTCTAAACTAGCATATAAAAGGAGGCTAAAGTTAGTCACTGGTTATGATCTTTTCCTGTTTCTGAGATTAATTGAACGCTTTTCACTTAAGCGTGAAATAGCAGCAGTGATATAAGATTTTATTAATCAGTAATTATAAAATCTCTATATATGTAACCAATTTGCTTATGGAGAAGCAAGCCGGCACCCTCACACACTTTGCCAGCTCGTGAGTGTTGCTACAGCCCTTTCATTAAGACGGTTCATAAGAGCCATTTTTAGTCCTTTCTTCTATAGTTTTTATCCACACATTCATCCTACCTGTGATGTGCAAGCAAGTGATTTTTATTGATTCAACATACACAGATTTGAAATGAGAAAATTTTACGGTATTCGAGAATCTAATTCAACATGAATAATGTTAAATTATCTTTATAAATCAATATTTTGTATGACATTTATAATAGACAACTTTTTTCTTTAAAGCTTTATAACACAAAATGAAACAATAAAAACAAGAAGGGATTAAGAGAGATTAAAATAAATGGCTAATAAAATAAAGGCCCCGTTAAACGAGGCCTTCGTATTTTTTTGTGCTTATAATCTCATTTTTAGGAAATTAGAACTTGTAAGCGACACCTACCCGAAAGTCATTGGTTTTGTAGTTGAATTCACGTGTATCGTTTGCGAATTTCTTTTTACCAAAATCGGAGTAACGGTATTCTGCACGTAAAAGAACGTTGTCTGTCATTGCAAAGTCAACTCCACCACCAATAGTAAAACCAACCATTGTCTTCGTGTCATCAGCCCAAGTACCACCAGTCAAATCTACATTTTGCTTAACTGGTGGGTTTTCCACCACATCAGCTTTCTGCTCAACTTTAGCTCTCTCTCCTTTTCCTGCAACTGACTGAATGCCCTGTACCTGTGCATAGGCAATACCACCAGCAACATAAGGCATAATGCGGTCAATAGCAGCAAAACCGATACGAACGCGTGTAGCACCAGACCATTTTTCTTTATAACTGTGTTTTTCCGTTACTTTGTCACCTATTTCAAACTGCTGCTGATCTTTTAGTTCAACCTTAGCTTTTTCAAAGGCATTATTAAAAAATGCCACATCTTCTTTAGTAAGAGTCAATTCACGGGCTGTTTTTGATTCTTCACGGTCTGCCCAAACTGCATCGGTTTCAACACCCAGAATGAGACCATTTCCGAGGTCTACGTTAGATCCTGCATAAATACCACCCATGAAACCAGAAGGACTAGGTGTATTATCTTTTTTGTAAAGTTCTTTGTCTGCTCCTGGAACAGATAATTTTGTTTTACTTGAAAAATTGCCAACTTGACCACCAAGATAAAAACCTGTCCAAGAAAACGAAGGAGCTGTGATAACTGCTGGTGCGGCTTCATAAGGAATCATGACATCAGCTGCATGTGCTACAGAAGATGAAATCAAAGCGACAACAGAAGTTGCTATTAAAGATTTTGTATTCATAATTTTGCTCCTAAATTAACTACAAGATGATCCTACAAGATTATAAACGGAAAAGCTGTAGTAAAAATGTCACAATTGTGCAAATAAAAAACCGAGAAAACAGCGCTTTTGTAAAAGTCAAGATCTTTTGGAAATTTAATTTTTTATTAATACTTTGTATTCATAATTGCGCTTTTGACAAAATTAGAACTTGTAAGCAATACCTACACGAAAGCCATTGTTTTGTAGCTTAGTCTATCCTTTGCAAATTGCTCCTTACGAAAGTCTGAGTAATGGTGTTCTGCACGCAACAGAACGTTGTCTGTCATTACAAAGTCAACACCTAAGATGAAACTAACCAGTGTCTTTGTCTTCATCATGCAAATTATCAGAAGCGATCACTTGACCAGTATTATCAGCCAGTCTCTTTTTTCACTTTAATTGCGGGAATGCCCTACATTTGCGTATAAGCAATACCATCAGCAAAATAAGGTATTATACGATTAGCAACTGCAAAACTAATACGGGACCATGTTACACTAAACCATTTTTCTTCTTCAGTAAAAATTATAAACTATTGTATCATCATCGTGAAGCTTTTCTGCATCAGCCAAAGTAACGCCAGCATTTATAAGATTTTGGCTAAATTTTTATATCTCATACGCCTCAAGATCCTCTAAGTGCATTTTTGTATTTCCACGGTCGTGCCCAGACTGCATCTGTTGCTACACCTAAGATGAGGACATTTCCAAGATCTACGTTGGAACCAAAATAAATACCACCCATGAAACCAGACGGCTTAGGCAATCCATATTTGTATGGAGTTTTTTCTTTTATCTCTAAATAAAATAGATCAACTTGACTTGAAAAGTTGCCAACTTAACCACCGATAAAAAACCTGTTCAAAAAAGTAGGAGCAGCAATACCTGTTGGAGCTGCTTCACCAAGGATGATAGCATTAGAAGCTTGTGTCGCAAAGTTGTAGTTATAGTGATAACAGAAATTATGATTAAAGATTTTATATTCGTAAACTTTGCTCCTAACTTATTTAGGAACAAAGTATTATACAACTACAGAAAAACGCTGTAGTCAACATGATACAACCATAGGAAATGAAAGACAAACCCAAGATAAAATCATTTCATAACTTCACTTCGTACAATAAATTGTAAGTTATAAATATGCATAAGATATTGATTTTACATCGTAGTTATTGTCTCTCGTTTATGAAAATCTTTTTAAGAAAATCCGAAGAATATATTTTACACCGCCAATAAATATGGGGTGTGTGATAATATAGCAATAGAAAAATAACAGAGGCTCCGTCTTCGACAGAGCCTCATAACAATTTATTTTGTCTTCATCATTTCGTTTTTACGAAATTAGAATTTGTAAGCAACACCTACACGGAAATCATTGGTTTTGTAAGCTATTTTATCCCCATCCTTTACAAATGCTTTTTTACCAAAGTCTGAGTAACGGTATTCTGCACGCAACAAAACATTGTCTGTCATTGCGAAATCAACACCACCACCTACAGTGAAACCAACCATTGTTTTCGTTTCATCAAACACTTTAGCAGAAGCGATTTCGGCACCTTTAGCTGTCTCTGCCTTAAGAGAATCGACTACCTGCAGCTGCGTATAAGCAATACCACCAGCGAAATAAGGCAAAATGCGATCAACGGCTGCAAAACCAATACGAACGCGTGTAGCACCAGACCATTTTTCTTTTAAAGAGGTGCCCTCTACACGTTTGTCAGTCGCCACGATACCAGCAATAGTTTTTCCTGTAGCAGGTGTAGCTTTAGCTTCTGTAAGCTCATCTTTGAAAGCTTGAAGTCCTGCTTCCCCAATGACTGCTGAATGCGCTTTTGAATCTTCGCGGTCAGCCCAGACTGCATCGGTTTCAACACCTAGAATGAGGCCATTACCAAGATCTACGTTGGAACCTACATAAATACCACCCATGAAACCAGAAGGCTTAGGTGTCCAGTCTTTATCTGTAATTTTCTTTTTTGTTTCTGAATCAACTACATCAACTTTACCTGAAAAGTTACCAACTTGACCACCGATATAAAAGCCTGTCCAAGAAAATGAAGGGGCTGCTGCGATGACTGCTGGGGCTGTTTCACGAGGGATGACAACATCAGCAGCTTGTGCTGCAGAAGCTGCCGCTATAGCGATAACAGAAGTTGTTACTAAAGATTTTATATTCATAAACTTTGCTCCTAATTTATTTATGAGCAAAGTGCTACAAGATTACAGAAAGAAAAGCTGTAGTAAAAATGATACAGTCACAGAAAATGGAGGACACATCCCAGACAAAATCGCTTCATAGCTTGATTTTGTACAGGAAATTACAAACTTTATATATAAATAAGTTACTGATTTTAAATATAATTCTTGTTTATTGTCTATGATTTTTTTAAGAAAATCTGAAGAATATCTTTTCATATCCACAATAAATTATGTGTTGTGTGATAATATAGCAACAGAAAATAACAGAGGCTCTGTCAAAGACGGAGCCTCTTCGTTATTCAACTTACCATCTGTTAAAATTTGTAAGCAACACCTACACGAAAATCATTGGTTTTGTAAGAAGTCTCATATTTATCATTTGAGAATTTCTTTTTACCAAAATCTGAGTAACGATATTCTGCCCGAACAATAATATTATTGGTCATTGCTAAATCAACACCAGCGCCAAAAGTGTAACCAACAAGGGTCTTTGTTTCATCAGACAGAGTACCAGAAGCGATTACTTTGTCTGAATCTTTATCTGTTATTGAAATCAACGCACTATCTTGAAGCTGTGTATAAGCGATACCACCAGCAACATAAGGCATAATGCGTTCAGCTGCAAAACCAATACGCACGCGCGTTGCACCAGCCCACTTTTCTTTAAAAGTGAAACTGTGGGTTCGTTTAGCGCCAGGTTTCAGCGCATCTTTACCAATATTAATTGCAGCGTCTTTTAATACCTTGTTAATATAATTGATGTGTTCTGGGGCAATGACATATGTTTTTCCTGTCTTCGTGTCATCTTTATTAGACCACATGATATCTGTATCAACACCTAAAATAAGGCCATTGCCGAGATCAATATTGGAACCTGCGTAAAGACCACCCATGAAACCAGATAGTTTAGGCAAATAATCGTCATCTACTGGAATCTTTTGTCCTTTAGCAAGAATATCCATCTTCGTTTTACCCGAAAAACCACCAAGCTGCCCACCAAGATAGAAACCTGTCCAAGAAAAAGTTGGAGCAACAATAACGGGAGCAAC
Source organism: Bartonella sp. AP58NXGY (assembly GCF_042195785.1). NCBI lineage: Bacteria > Pseudomonadati > Pseudomonadota > Alphaproteobacteria > Hyphomicrobiales > Bartonellaceae > Bartonella > Bartonella sp. AP58NXGY. The sequence continues at coordinate 15,578 of NZ_JBHIOY010000006.1, forward strand.
AGGGGTTGGACGCGGGGGAACAATAACATCTGCTGCCTGCGCCGCTGAAGCTGAAACAAAAGCGAAAGCAGAAGCTGTTATTAACCATTTCATATTCATATTTTCTCTCCATAGCTGAATATTTATTTGAACACACCATTTCATATAGAGCCCTATCTCTAGATATCTGTAGCAAAAATGATACACTCATAAAAAAAACAAAAAGCCACTCCAAGCACCTTTAATTGCTTGATCTGTAATAAATAAGAATTAAACTATGCCACTGCACAAAGGATCTCTTTTCGTCACATTTGCTCTCCTTTATGAATTTTGCAAAAAATCTGTGCTCCCCCCCTCCGTGTAAAGCATGTACTATGGCTATGAAAGATTGTCTTTTATAGCTCACCTGCACTATTGAAGATGCTCTCATTTATATTAAAATAATGAAAACCATTCCCCTGTACATCACAAAAGAGCAAATGTGTGTGGATAAATAAAACTATTAAAGGCTAAAATGCCACCTATGAATACTCTCAATATCAAAAATAGCGAGAACTGTTAAAATATTGAGAACAGCCAAATGCAACCGTTCTATTTAAATTCATACAAACAACGTTTTTAGCTTCATCCTTCGCATAACAAAATGTGAATAGCTCTTTGATTGTTTTTTCATCATTGTAAAGAATGCTTGTACCGCACAAAATAAGATCTCCACTACCCTATGGACTGCAACAAAATTACCATGCAATTTCATCACGCTTGCTCTTTGTTTTTAATTTAGGAATTTATTCCTTTTTGACATACTTACCATTTTTTTCTTCTCTCAATCTATAGTAAAGTCTTTTCAGAGCTTCAGCCTTATTTGTAGGCTATCATTTCATACTTCTTTACAAGACTAAATTGAAAAAAAATGCCTAAAGACAGACAACCGGTATGATAAACATTAAAACTTTATAGAAATCTCCTTAAAGCTGAAAAAATGAGAAATCTTTCTTAAAGTTTTCAAACATACCTTTCTTAAAAAATCATAGATTTAGCAGAAAAAATATCTGATATTTTGAATCATAGACAAATGAATATTTTATAAATTCTGTAGTCGAAGCATACCATCAAAGATCAAAAATTTAATATTTTTGTTTCTTCACGCGATTTTGATGAAGTATCCTCTCAGATCCTCTCTGCAAACAGCTTAGTTTCTTGTCGAGAGAATTTTTCTTAGCTCCTTCCCCATGTGATTCATTTAACTAAAGGCTCCCTCTGAACAAGCCCTACTCTAAAAACACTTAATCAAGGAGTTTTATATGCACTGTATAGTCACGCTTAAAATGACAGTATTTACAGCATAATAGCGTAACCCAAAATCCGGAGGCTATATTTATCCAAATCCATGAATTTTGTAACGAGGATTGCCATTATACAGAGTACTCTTGCACCGAAATCCACTTCCCCATATCTTTCCAAATAGTACTCTTCCCCCCTCCGTACACAATTATAATACCCTTTGCGAACAACTGCTCCTCCACTTTTCAAATGATAAAAAATATCTCCTCTCTTCAATTCCCGATCATACGTTAGATCTCTTGAAGTTGTTTTTTTACTTTTTAATAACTCATTGGACTTCGTGCAAATAGGTTTGGTCGTCCTCTTTTCCCTGATCCTCTTTTAGGATAATGACCTCTTTTTTTACCAGAATGTAACACAGGGACTAACTTAGCTGCTGTTATGCATTGGTTGTTATGCGTGCAAGAAAGTTCCATTTGAACAACTTCAGAGAAGATCTTGCTCAACTGTTCACTAGAAAAAAGATCTATAGGAGGAACAAGAGAAGGTACACCCTCTATTAACTTTTGAGAAGACAAGAAAGAAGCTCCCTGAGCTACAGAGATTGAAGCAAACGTAGCAAAAGCCGTAATAAAATATTTTATATTCATAAATTTAACCTCACAAATATCCATAATGGATTTTACCTAGTGTCTTCATTGCAAATTTCCAGAAAAAATAGCATGTTTATAGATAAAAAGTGAGAATCCTCAAAAAACAAAACTTTGAGGCATTTTAATTTTAAAATAAATGCAAATTGCCCCACTTTACAAACATAGAAATCACTTGTTTGGCAATGCATAAAAGCACAAAATATCGTCTGGGGCGAATAAACTACGCAAATGTCATATCAACATATTGATTTATAAATCCCCCTATTGAATGAGCACTCTCAGTATCATAAGATTATCTTATTTTAAATTCGCTCATGATACATTAAGCAAAATTATTCGCTTACATGTCATAAATGAGGTTGATATATGGATAAGACTCTTGAAAAAAGGGGGGGCTTCCGAATCTGTTTAAATACAAAAGCTATTGCAACATTTTGATTTAGTAAAAAGTGCTCTTGCTGACTTGTTTCTAGCAAACTTTTCTAGGAGTCGTTCCTTGCATTGTTCAGTATAATCGTGGTTATCTTTATACATTAATCATATAACATATTGATTTATAATAATAGTTTAGCGTTATTTATATTGAATGAGAACCCTGAATACCATAAGATTCTCTCATTCCAAATCTTTTTCATGTTGAATCAATCAAAACCATTTGTTTGCACGTTACAAGTTGGGAGAGCTGTGTGGAGTGAAACTGTACAATAAAGGACTAAAAATGCCTTTTATGAATCGTCTCCAGTGCCAAGGGTTGTCGCAAAATTGGATGTTGGCAAAATGTGTGATGGTAGCGGCTTGTTAACTCCATAAGCGTAAGATGGTAGTGTTCAATAGATTTTATATTGATTGGAGGCTTTATCGTTATATCTTTTATGAGCGCCACCGTAAAATAGACTTGAGTGCCGGTTTCTTAAAAAAAAGCACATGAATTAGCAACATAAATATATTCCGTTTAGGGCGTTCTGTTTTACACGAAGAACGTAAATCCATTAAAAAACATGAGAAACAAAAGCATGAAGCAATACGTAATCTCTATTATTTAACAGACATTTCTTTAAATACTTTTGAAAGTCGTAAAGCAAAATTAAAAATGATGGTAAAGATGAGATTTGGTTTTTACATTTACACATTCATATTCTCCCCCAATTAGGCTGTATACCGGTTTCAGAGATTTAAGCCTTCTAACCTACCGTATGTTTCCAGCCTCTCCTTAAAACCGCTTTTTTCAAATAAAAGCTGTTACAAACACAAAAAATATAAATTCGTCAATGTTACTTTTATTGCCTAAATTTCCATTGAAATAGAACTTAAAAATTATATTGTAACTCTTGAAAAGACGAGAGAACAAAAAACTGCTTGTATATTATCAGCATTTTATCCTCTCGCATTAACTAATTAACGCCATTTAAAAGCCAATTTCTAAAGTTAGCTATGCGCAAAAATATCAACTTCCGCCCATCCTAAAAGATCAAGCCTAGCTCTCATAGGTAAAAATTGAAAGCATGCCTTGGCAACACTTTCTCGCTCTTCACGTCTTAAGCGTTCTTCAAATATAACTTTTAAACGATGTAAATATAACACATCCGACGCAGCATATTCAATTTGTGCCTGTGATAACGTTTCTGCTGCCCAATCCGAAGATTGTTGCTGTTTAGAAATATTCACATTCAGCAATTCATTACAAACTTCTTTTAAGCCATGACGATCCGTATAAGTACGCGTGAGTCTAGAAGCAATTTTTGTACAAAAAACAGCTTCTGGCATAACACCAAATGTATGCGCTAAAATAGCAAGATCAAAACGCCCAAAATGAAATATTTTGGTAACCGCGTTATCTTCAAGAAGCTTGACCAAATTAGGTGCACTCTTTTGTCCTTTAGCAATTTGTATAATATCAGCAGTACCATCTCCGGAAGAAAGCTGCACAACACATAAACGATCACGATGCGGTTGTAAGCCTAAAGTTTCGGTATCAATCGCAATAGCATCAGTTTTATAATTGTCTAAGCTTGGTAAATCACCTTGATGAACACGAATCTCAGCCATTTACCCTCCTATTTGCTAAAGCTGCAAGAATACGCGCCCAAGACCGCTGCCCCTTATGAAACGATTTTAAATTATACTTTTCATTGGGAGAATGAATACGATCATTATATAATGCAAATCCAACCAGAACAGATTCCATATCAAGAATTGACTGAAAATCTCCCACAACCGGAATTGATCCCCCCATAGCGTCGAGTATAGCAGGATTGCTCCATTCTTGCGACAAAGCTTCTTTTGTGGACTTTATAAAAGGTGAATCATAAGGAATTTGAATTGCAGAAGAACCACCATGCCCCTTAAATTCAACAGTACAATCAGCAGGAATAAGACCGCACACATAATGACGGAAAGCTTGGCGTATCTTCTCTGGATCTTGCTTATGCACTAAACGAAAAGATACTTTCGCATTCGCTTGAGAAGCAATAACCGTTTTTATTCCTTCTCCTTCATAACCACCACTAATCCCGTTAACTTCTGCTGTAGGACGCGCCCATACAAGTTCTAAAATGCTCCGTCCTTTTTCACCAGCAGGAATGGAAAGTCCTATAGGACCAAGAAAATTTTCAGCAGTACAATTCAGGGCATTCCATGATTGCAAAATCTGTGAAGGTGTTTCTTCCACTCCATCATAAAAACCTGGAAGCGTTACACGACCATTGTCATCATGAAGTCCTGCTAAGATTTTTGTTAAAATATGAATAGGGTTGGCAGCTACCCCTCCATAAGCACCAGAATGCAAATCACGATCGGCTGCCGTAATCGTAACCTCTTCTCCTAAAATACCCCGAAGAGTAATACAAACAGATGGTGTATCAGCATCCCACATTGCTGTATCACAAACCAATGCACAATCAGCCTTAAGTTCATCCCTATTTTCTTTTAAAAAAGGAACAAGAGAAGGAGAACCACTTTCTTCTTCTCCCTCAAATAAAACAGTAACCTTAATGGGAAGTTGCCCCGTTTCTTTCTTAAATGCACGACATGCCTCAACAAAGGTCATGAGCTGACCTTTGTCATCAGAAGCGCCACGAGCACAAATAACTTTTTCTCCATCTTTTTCCTTTAATGAAGGATTAAATGGATCATCTTCCCATAAATTTAATGGATCAACAGGTTGAACATCATAATGTCCATAAAATAACACATGCAGACAATCATCTGAAGGTCCTGGATGATGTCCAACAACCATTGGATGACCTGGTGTATCACGCCGTGAAGCCTCAAAACCTATTGTTTTTAAATCTTCTACCAACCAATCAGCTGCTTTACGACATTCATCCTTATAAGCCAAGTCTGTAGAAATCGATTGGAAACGTAAAAGAGAAAAAAGGCGTTCAAGGCTCTTTCCTATATTCTCATCAAGATGTGTTAATACTTTATTCAGCATAAAAAAAACCTCTCAAGCCTCGTATATTCGTATAATTGTAAAAACCTGACTTTAAGCCTCTTGTAGGATTTTGCAAGACACCTTATTCATTTTTGACACTGTGAGCAGTAAAAACTTGAACGCCCAGCCTGTAAAATACGTATAATAGGCGCTCCACATTCCAAACATTCCTTGCCTTCTCGTCCATAAACTGAAAAAGCGTGTTGAAAATAACCAAGTGAACCATCTATATGCATATAATCACGTAAAGAAGAGCCACCAGACAAAATGGCTTCAGAAATCACATTGCGTATATTTTGTGCTAAAGAATCTGCAAATTCACGTGCACGTGTCGTTTTTGATGCCAATGTAAATGCACTACGTTGTGGAGATAAACGACTCCGCCAAAGTGCTTCGCAAACATAAATATTCCCAAGACCCGAAACAATAGACTGATCAAGTAAAACGCCCTTGAGAGACATTTTTTTATTAACAAAAGCCTTTTGTAAATAACGACCAGAAAACGAATTACTCATAGGTTCAAGCCCTAGCTTATTTAAAAGCGGATGTTCATAAAGCTTGTCCGTATCGACTAAAAGCATAAACCCAAAGCGACGCACATCATTATAAATAAGATGATAAAACTCACCATCCCTTGTCTGAATATCCATGATAAAATGGTCATGCTTAACCAATTTATTTCTCGTTGAAAAAGCTTTTCTCAAAATATCATGCTCTATACGCCATGAACCAGACATTCCTAAATGGCTTAAAATCGTTTCATTATGAGAAAGATGAAATAATAAATATTTCGCACGCCGACCAAGTTCTATAATTTTCCTGCCGATAAGGCGCTCAGAAAAAGCCTCAGGAAAAGGAAAACGTAAATCTCTGCGATTAAGTTTAATAGACACTATCTTTGCATTAGTTACAACGGACTCAAGTCCACGACGAACTGTCTCTACTTCGGGAAGTTCAGGCATTACTCTTCTTTAATAATTATACACTTTCCAATCGTATGACTGATAAATTGACTTCTTCCCCCCTCCTTTAAAAACGAAGACTCCCACAACATCTGGTCTGTAAACAATCCAGTTTCTTGTTGAGTGGCTTTCTCTTGGTTTCCTACTCATGAATTTACTCAACTAAAGACTCTACAATCAAGCCCTGCCTTGAATATACACCACGCACTTTAAAAATACTTAACGCGTTAATGAAGTTTACATACCACCCCACCTTAAATGACAGTGTTTTACGGCATTACAGAATTAAGCCCATTCACCCTTACGAAATACAGGAACTCTTTCATCATCCTGAGTAATGCCATCTATATCAATTTCACCAGAACCAATCATCCAGTCAATATGAATGACACTTTTATTACCACCACGCGCTGCAATCTCTTCTGCTGTCAATGATGCCCCATCTAAAAAGCATTTGGAATAACACTGCCCTAAAGCAATATGACATGCAGCATTTTCATCAAATAAAGTATTATAAAAAAGGAGATCGCTCTTAGAAATCGGTGAAGAATGCGGAACAAGAGCAACTTCGCCTAAGCGACTAGCCCCTTCATCACTTTGCAAAACCTGCTGCAAAACTTCCTGACCTGTTGATGCACGAGCCTCAACAATACGCCCCGCTTCAAAACGCATCTCAATATTATCAATCAGTGCTCCTTGATAAGAAAGAGGCTTTGTCGAACGAACAAAACCCTCAACCTTATGAGCATGAGGCGTGGTGAAGACTTCTTCTGTCGGAATATTAGGATTGCAAACAACACCATTTTGAGCTGCAGATGCACCACCATGCCATTCATGATCATCTGCCAAACCAACTGTTAAATCGGTACCTGGTCCCGTAAAATGCAAAGCAGAGAAACGCTGATCATTAAGCCAAGATGACCGTTGCTTCAAAGCTGCATTATGAACACTCCATGCATGCACTGGGTCCTCTTCTGTAACCCGTGAAGCAGCAAAAATTGCATCTGCTAATTTCTTAATCGCCTCATTAAGTGGTAAAGAAGGAAACATCGCCTCAGCCCATCCTGCTGTTGGATACGCAACAATCGACCAATTCATAGCAAAATTAGATATTTTTTTAAGAGCAGGCTGGTAAGCTAACGAAGTCGCCTTATTTAAACGCGCAACCTTGTCAAAATCTTGATTGGACAAGAGCAACGGATTATCACCAACAATCGCTAAACGTGCTGCCCCATTTTCATAAGCCTTCGCCATTCCCTCATAGAGCCAAGAAGGAGCACAATCAAAACTAGCCGTATGAGCATTTTCAAAACGTGTAAGCGATAACATATCATCACTAAAAATTGGTGTAATGACATTCGCGCCAATCTTATAAGCATGATATGCAATACGCCGAACAAAAGGGAGGGCTGAAACTGGAGCAGTCAAGACAAGATCCTGCCCCTCTTGTAAATTCAGCCCCACTTTTACTGTAATTTCTGCAAGACGATTAAGCATTTCAGGCGAAATTGTCTCATGAATATCAAAGTACATTACCAATACCCTTCTTTAAATAAAATGCGTTCTTTTCGTCGTCATATTATAAATTGTTATTCAATATCTTTTGAATTTACTTTCTCCACGTATAATTATGGATATCATGATCGCTAAAGAGTTCACTTAATTCATAAACTGCAATGGATTGTAAAAACACTTCTTTGGTCGTGCAAAAATTATCGGTTTGTGTACCGTTTTTCTAACATTGCAACAATTGCATTTAACTGATCTGATGAAGGTAACGCCATAATCGGTTTATTTTCTTCTTTCCTAGCTGGATGTTGAGGCGCATAGGCGGGAATGGGAACTTTATCAAGCTTTACCATAGCAAAAGATGTAGGATGGACAGTCTCGGACTGTGCTACCTTTGTCGAAGAAGACACACTCTTTTCTGTTGTTATTCCCCTATTTTCTAAACCTGCATCCATAAAGCTTGGTGCATTACCAGAACGCTCTTGAGCAAAAGCATACGCAACATCATAAGGGCGATTATTCGTAGGAATTTGAAGTGACCCATCGCGTGATCGTTTTTCATAAAAAGCATTTCCTCCCGCAACATGAACATAGTGCATGTTTTTATAAGGAAAAGACAAACCTGCCGTATGAAAAAACTTAGCGTTTTTAACTTTCTTATCTCGCTCACCCCGCAAAACAGCATCAGCAGCCTCTCTTACTCGAGCAACAGATGCTTTCTCCGTCATAGGACGCGTTAAAACACCAGGAGCAAACTGCTTATATTGACCAACAACACCACAAATCGTCTTAGGATAGGCGGTTGAATTAACACGATTCATAACAACCGTCCCAACGGCAATCATTCCTTCACGGCTTGTGCGATTTGATTCAAAATACATCGCACGCATAAGGCATTGGCGCTCTGTCAATGGATACGTAACTGTTTTTTCCTTATTATTATTTATTTTTCCAGTATCTAAATGATTTGAAGCGCACCCCACAACAACTAACGGTGCTACGCAACAGGTCACAAAAACATTCCAATGACTTTTTTTCATCTTATGCAACACATTCCTATAATCTTTAAGCTATTCAAATTTTGAAATGAGCTTTAAATATATCTCGAAATAAAGTATACAGCTAAGTGTTACCACTCAGTAAAATTTTAATACAAGTGGTAATAAAAAGTGTCTATGCGAAATAAAAAATTTAAAACTCTTAATTTATAGATCAATATTGTCGCTCCTCATGGGGAAACATAGGCCCATAAAACCCCTTACGTTTCAATCCAAAGAAAATAATATGCTTCCCAATACGCTCACCTCATTCTACATACGAAAAAGATTTAGGTATGAAAACTTTTTGCATCAATATTGAAAAAAACAATACAGATATCCCCTTAATATAAATTTTAACAAAATAATCAGAAAGAAAACTCCCCTCCGGTCACAGTATGAATAATGATATCATTCAATAGACAAATATGTCAAATCAAGAGTTAACAACCTGCCATGCTCCTCTGAAAAATTTTTATTGCTCCTTTGTGCTGTTTCATAATATATCATCATATTCCCCTCCTGTAGCTATACTGTAAGAAAATGCCCCATAGATCTACAAACCTATTTTATACATCTAAGAAAAATTTTAATCTATTTTCTTCTCTCCTACCCCAACTTTATAAGTAAGATCATCGCGAGGACGATCAGAAGACATATGATAACCCGTTATGATATAATGCAACATTTCAGCAATATTGGTAACATGATCACCAATTCGTTCAATATTTTTTAAACAAAACAGTAAGTGCGTACAAACCGTAATATTGCGCATATCTTCCATCATATACGTCAAAAGTTCACGAAAAAGAGAAGTATACAAAGCATCAATCTTTTCATCGCGCTCCCGCACAGCGTCAACACGCTCTAATAGGCGACTCGTATAAGCATTTAACACTTCTTTTAATTGATTGAGCGCTAAAGCTGTAATTGTTTCAAGTCCATGATAAAAGGACGCAGATTGACGTATTTCTGAAAGTGCAACAGTCCTCTTAGCAATGTTTTTGGCCATATCCCCAATCCGCTCAAGATCAGAAGAAATACGAATAGCTCCAATAATTTCACGCAAATCGACAGCCATCGGCTGGCGTTTGCATATAATAGCAACCGCTTTTTCATCAATGTCACGTTCTGCTTCATCTAAAAACACATCATCGGCAATCACTGTCGTTGCAAGTTGAAGATCACTACACACAACCGATGCGATAGAACGTTCAATCATCCTTTCTGCATGGCTCCCCATTTCTGTAATCCTTACTCTCAAATATTTTAGTTCTGCATCATAAGAACGGACAGTATGTTTCATAGACATATCTTACACTCCTCAATTCACCTATCCAAAACGCCCCGTAATATAATCTTGCGTCCGTTGCTCTTTTGGTGAGGTAAAGATCATTTCAGTCGCACCAACTTCTACCAAATGCCCTAAATGAAACATAGCCGTATATTGAGAAACACGTGCGGCCTGTTGCATGGAATGTGTTACAATAACAATTGTATAATTTTGCCGTAACGCATCGATAAGCTCTTCAATCCGTGCTGTCGCAATGGGATCAAGAGCTGAACAAGGCTCATCCATCAAAATAACTTCAGGACTAACCGCAATAGCACGTGCAATACACAAACGCTGTTGTTGTCCCCCTGATAAACTTGTTCCAAGATCATGAAGACGGTCTTTTACTTCTTCAAACAAACCTGCTTGCCTCAAACTCTTTTCAACCACATCATGCAATTCAGAGCGTGTTTTAACCAAACCGTGAATGCGTGGACCATACGCAACATTCTCAAATATAGATTTTGGAAAAGGACTAGGCTTTTGAAAAACCATTCCAACACGAGCACGCAATTCTACAACATCAATCCGTGTGTCATAAATATTCTCCCCATCTAAGGTAATAAGACCCGTTATTTTAGCACCTTCAATTGTATCATTCATACGGTTAAAACAACGCAAAAAAGTTGACTTCCCGCATCCTGATGGACCAATCAAAGCAGTCACTTGATGTTCAGGAATATCAAGTGTAATACCATGGAGTGCCTCTTTGTCTCCATAAGAAACCTTCACATCCTGACCACGCATTTTAATCTTCATTACAAAACTCACCTTACAAAAATCTTATCGAAATTGTTATTTTATTAAAATTATTGGCGGCATTCAAATCGTCGACGTAAAAAAACCGCAGAAATATTCATGATCGCAAGAAAAATCATTAATACAATAATAGCCCCTGACGTCTTTTCAACAAAAGCGCGCTCTGCTTCACCTGCCCACATAAAAATTTGAACAGGCAACGCTGTTGCTGGATCCATGGGAGTCGTAGGAATATTAACAACAAAAGCAACCATTCCAATCAAAAGCAAAGGCGCAGTTTCACCCAAAGCCTGAGCTACTCCAATAATTGTACCTGTCAAAATACCAGGCGCAGCTAAAGGAATAACATGATGAAAAATCATTTGTGTTTTTGATGCCCCCAAACCTAAAGCTGCTGCACGAATAGAGAGAGGAACAGCACGCAAAGCAGAACGTGTTGCAATAATAATCGTGGGGAGAGTCATGAGCGCTAAAACAAGACCTCCAACAAAAGAAGCGGAACGTGGTAATCCCAAAAAATTAATAAAAACCGCGAGTCCTAAAAGACCAAAGACAATCGAAGGAACAGCTGCAAGATTATTGATATTAACTTCGATAAAATCTGTAAATTTATTTTTACGTGCATATTCTTCCAAATAAAGAGCCGTTGCTATGCCTATCGGAAGTGAAACCAATAAAACAATGCCTATCATATAAAGAGAACCAATAATCGCAACCCCTAACCCAGCAGTCTCAGGACGACTTGAAGCGCCAAGTGTAAAAAAACCAACATTAAATGTTTTATAAAGCGTACCATCATGCGCTAAACGCTTTATCCATTCTATTTGCCGATTAGAAACTTTACGGTTTTTTTCTGCTACATGCAGATCAATCTGCCCCTTATAAGCAGAATCGATATCCGCAGCTGCCAAAACTTTGATTTTTTGCATTGTGCCAATCAGTCTTGGATTCTTTGTCACCATTTCACGGAGTTGAACACGTACACCACTTGAAAACATACGGCTAACATCCCGCAGAGAGGCTCGATCATTTTGATCGATATCAAGTTTCTTGGCTAACGCATTGCGTACAAGAATTGGATAATTCGCCATTATGAGGACCTGTGGATTTGTTTTATGTTGACCACCTGGATCAATAATCTTTTCATCCAAATAAATCGATAATGTCATTTGACTCTGCAAAAAGGCTGTATAACCTTGACTAATGATAGACCATAAAAGCGCAAATAAAAAAAACAAACCAATAAAAATGGCAATCAAACCATAGGCACGAAAACGACGTTCAGCCCAATACCGACGTTTGAGGCTAATATTGCGACGAGGCAAAAGAATTTTTTCATTCATTCATATTGTTCCCGATATTTACGCACAATATAAAGAGCTAGAATATTCATCAAAAGTGTCATGACAAAGAGTGTCATTCCTAATGCAAAAGCCACCAAAGTTTGTGGAGAGTTAAACTCAAAATCACCAGTCAATTGATTAACAATCTTAACTGTCATCGTCGTCATTGCTTCGAAAGGATTGAGTGTTAAGTTTGCAGCAACACCCGCCGCCAAAACCACAATCATTGTTTCACCAATTGCACGCGATGCTGTCAACAAAATTGCTCCCATAATCCCTGGAAGCGCTGCCGGTATAACGACTTTCTTAATTGTTTCAGATTGTGTTGCTCCTAAACCATAAGAACCTTCACGTAAAATGCGTGGAACAGCTGTTATAACATCATCCGACAAAGAGGAAACAAAAGGAATCAACATAATTCCCATCACAACTCCAGCAGTCAAAACACTTTGCGCCATAATAAAACTAACCCCGTCTGAGAGAGAAGCAGAGAGATCTCGTAAAAATGGTCCTACAACCTTCAAAGCAAAAAAGCCATAAACAATCGTTGGAATGCCAGCAAGAACTTCTAACAATGGCTTCACAATTGCTCGCAATCGCGAAGAAGCATACTCGGCCATATAAAGAGCTGAAAATAATCCTATAGGTACAGCAAAAAGCATGGCAACAAATGCAATATAAAGCGTACCAGCAAGAAGTGGTATTAAACCAAATTGTCCTACTTCACCGCTTGAACCGCTCGCGGAAAAACGCGGATCCCAAACCGTTCCTAAAAAGAAATTTGAAAAAGATACAGACTGAAAAAAGCTTATTGTCTGAAAAAACATAGAAAGTGCAATGGCTATTGTCGTCAAGATAGCAACGATAGAAGCACAAACCAGTCCAATAATAATCAAAGATTCAACCTTATTACGCGCACGCTGATGAGGAGCAATTTGCATTATTCCACAGATAAAACCAAAGAATGCAATAGCAAAAAGGAAACCATAACCAATGAACTGAAGCTTTTCAGAAGAAAATACCCATGACTGTGCCATTTTGTACACATCATCCGATACTTCATCAGGTAAAACAAATCCCTTCGCGAATAATTGTGCCTGCACTGTCTTATAGGAAGCGGTAGAAAGATCCCCTTCAAAGTGATGAAGCATTTTGGCAAGACTTCGAAGAGTCTCCCAAAGTAGATCATGATTTACAGGCTCTGTTATATGCGCACTATATGCCTCAAGCTCTTGAGAGGCATTATATTCTAAATAAATTGTACTCCCAGCATCCCAAAAAATTAAAAAAATAAAAGCTGGAATAACAGTAATCAAAAATGTCCACCAGCCATAATAATACGCACGAGAATGCATTTTATGTCGTCTGTATTCAAGAAAGCGTGCGCGCATATAAGAAATACAAAAGCCACAAAATCCAAGAATTAATAACAGCAAAATAATGAAGGAAATGCGCATTTTATCTTTCAGTTTTTATAAAAAAATAACACCCAAATTTCCTATCCCAGAAATCCAACAAATTTTCCCTGCAAATTATTTCAATGTCATTACTCGACCAGCAGAAAAATCAGAACGCTGTGCTTGACGTTCCTTTTCAGAAGAAACAATCAAACCATATTCAGCCAAAGGACCCTCTGGACCAATCATTTGATCAGAAAGAAAAAAATCAACATACTCTCGCAAACCTGAAATAATACCTAAATGTGCTTTCTTAATATAGAAAAAAAGTGGACGAGAAACTGGATATTGTCCACTAGAAATCGTCTCAACTGTTGGCGCAAAACCGTTAATATCGGCAACCTTTAGCCTATCAGCATTATTTTGATAAAAAGACAAACCAAAAATACCAACCCCTGTTTTATTAGAAGTTAGACGCGCAAATGTTTCAGAATAATCACCATCAATATCAACCGCTTTTCCATCCTTACGTACCGCAATACAAGCAGTGTGTATCTCCTTATCATCCATTCCTAAAGACTTCATCACCTCAACTGCCCCACTCTCTTTACACCCCTCAATAAGTAATTTTTCCTCAAAAACTTCACGTGTCCCATGCTTCTCTCCAGGAATATACGCTGCTATCGTCCAATCAGGAAGAGCACTATTAACTGTACTCCATTTCAAAAAATTATTCGGTTGCAATTTTCCGTCTATAATAATTCGAGCAGCAAGGGCTTTATAAACATCTACTGGCTGTAATTTCCAATCAGGCCCCTTAATATCTGTTGCAAAAACAATGCCATCATACCCAATACGTATTTCCTCAACATCTTTTACACCAGCATCAAAACAAGACTGTAATTCACTCGGTTTCATTGCTCGCGAAGCATTAACAATATCAACAGTGTTCTCCCCAATACCACGGCAGAATTCCTTAATACCAGCTCCTGTTCCACCCGATTCGATAACAGGAACCTTAAAATGGGGATAAATTTCTCCAAATGTTTCAGCAACAATCTTTTGATAAGGTAAAACTGTAGATGAACCAGTAATCTGTATTTGATCGCGCGCATTGCCTCCATTTGCTGACAGCAGTAGCGCAAAAATCAATCCCACTCCAATTGATAATACTCTGTTCATCTATAAACTCCCTAAAAATTGGAAACAAAGCCTCTTAATTTATATCATACGGTCATTCTAGTTCACATTTGCAACATAACAAATATAAAAAACAACATGGATCATTTTTTTAAAACCATGTTTTTATCCTCTGTCAAATAAATTCATTTGAACGCTTGAACTCAATAACATCCCAAAACAAATGAGCAACATCTGTACCGCAGAAGCGTTTAATTTCACGAATTCCCGTAGGAGACGTCACATTGATTTCTGTTATATAATCTCCAATCACATCAATCCCCACAAAAAGAAGACCTCGTTCCTTTAAGGCTGGACCAATGCGTTCACAAATCTCATAATCACGTTTTGTTAACTCAACATTTTCCGCGCGACCTCCAACATGCATATTAGAGCGCACATCTGTTTCTGTCGGAATTCGATTAATAGCTCCAACAGGTGTACCATCAAGCAAAATAATCCTTTTATCTCCTTTTCGTACTGCCTCTAAATAGCGCTGAACAATAAAAGGTTCGTGATAAATTTCTGCAAACATTTCCAACAATGATGCTAAATTACGATCATCTTGTTTTAAATAAAAAATACCAGCGCCCCCATTTCCATAAAGTGGTTTAACAATAATATCGCCAAATGTCTCTCTAAAAGCTGTTATTTCTTCAATATCTTTGGTAATTAATGTTTCTGGCATCAGATCAGAAAATTCAGTAACAAAAATTTTTTCTGGACTGTTGCGTACCCATGCGGGATCATTCACAACGAGTGTTTTAGGATGAATACGCTCTAACAAATGGGTTGTTGTGATATAATTGAGATCAAAAGGGGGATCTTGGCGTAAAAGAACCACATCCATATCTGTTAATTCCGTGCGAACAGGCTTTTCTAATTGATAGTGGCTTCCCTCTTTATCATGTACAATCAATGGCTCTAGTCGTGCAATCACACAACCATCGCATAGAGATAAACGATCTGGTGTATAATGGAAGAGAGAATGTCCACGTTCTTGTGCTGCTAAAGCGAGTGCAAATGTCGTATCTCCCTGAATCCGAACTGTTGAAATATGATCCATCTGAATGGCAATTTTCATAAATAAATCCTCCCTATCCTAAAAGCAGACTGGTCTATGCATCATAAACTTAGTAAACAATAAAAGAACTATGACAAGAGAAAATTTATGACACAAGAAACAGATACAAAATTAAGCAACGAAGAAATCGAACGCTATGCACGCCACATCATTTTGCCTGAGATTGGTGGTGCAGGGCAACAAAAGCTAAAAAAAGCACGTGTTCTTGTTGTGGGCGCTGGTGGTCTTGGGGCTCCTGTCTTAACCTATTTGGCTGCCGCAGGTGTTGGAACCCTTGGAATTATCGATAACGACATCGTTTCACTTTCCAATTTACAACGCCAAGTTATTCATAAAACAAATGCAATCAACAAAAGCAAAACAGACAGCGCTGAAACCACTATAAAAGCAATAAACCCCCATGTCGTAGTTGAAAAATACCCCCTACGCTTAGATAACAGTAATGTGGATAAACTGCTCAATGCTTACCACATCATTGTTGATGGAAGTGATAACTTTACGACACGCTATCTTCTTGCTGATCACGCTGCCCAATGTAAAAAACCTTTGATAAGTGGTGCTGTAGAACGTTTTAATGGCTCATTAACCGTCCTTATGCCATATAAAGACAATAATCCTCACTATCGCGATTTATTCCCCACCCCTCCTGCTCCCAATACTATTCCAACATGCGCTGAAGCTGGAATCATTGGTATTTTACCTGGCGTTATTGGAACCCTACAAGCAATGGAAGTTATTAAAATGATCACAAACATCGGAGAGCCATTAGTAGGAAAGATTCTTCTCTATAATGGATTATTAGCGCAATTTAATATTATTACTTATAAACGCTCAAATTATTAAAGAAAATGCCGTAGCTCTTAAGAATTTTGGAGAATCTTGATGATGTTCTCTCTTCTGTTCTCTTATATTCTTTTAGCATATTCTAAAACTGGAAATAGCGATATTTTACTTAGCGCCATTGGAACTCTACATGCAATGAAAACTATTAATCTTATCGCAAATATTGAAAACCTTTTGTAGAAAAAATCCTTCTTTATAATGAATTATCAGCGTAATTTCATGTCATCTTTTATAAACGATTAGATATTCGTGCAAACGTAGCTGCCATCAGTGTTCTTATGTAAAGAATTTTTGAGGGGAATAAAAATACACTCAGCAGGACCATATTCAACTCTCTCTCCATTCACGCATAATAACCTCTTCATGTGACAGCGCTTTAATAACTCTAAATCATACCCCATAAACAGATAACCTCGTGATACTTTAGTTATTAATGATGTAAAAATGTCTGCACGCTTGCATCAAGACAAAACGTTTAGTTTATCAAACATCAGAGCAATCCATTTGCTCTGTTCCTAAAAAATACAGAGGTAATAATGGCGCATAGAAGAGAAAAGATTAACTTCACGCAGAGCTTCAATCATAAAATCATCGCATTCAAAAGTAAAAAATTGTAGTTCATAAATTGACAATTCTTCAGCAATAATTTCACTTACAAGTATATGTGGAGAAAGTGAAGCAAACCAATCTTAAAAAAAATCTGAATACTCCTCCATAAAGAACGTATTTTCTTATAAATAAAATTGCTCATGTCAATATTATAAAAAGTGATCTGCACCTTAAAAAACAACATTCGTATAAGTGTAAACTCCAATGTTGTTTTTCCTGAGATCTCTCTGTATAATTTCAAGTGTTTAACCAACACGAATTATAATATCTGTACCCTAACAGCATCACATAATCCTTTTATTCACTGTAAAAATTCTTTTTAACTAGGAACCAAACACAAATTTTTACTTTGCACCAGATAGGTGCATTCCTATCTGTTTAAAGAAGTTGTCCCTTAGATTTATTGCCAACAATTTCTTTTGTATGCTGTTAGAAATTTTAGAATTCTTGATTTGTTGGACCATTTTCAATAATTTTTTTCCTCATCACAGACACACACTGATTTATAATCTATTGCTTCATATATTAAGTGAGCGCCTCAAATACCGTAATTTTTTTTATTTCATTTCTTTATATTCACTCAATCAAATCACACCCCATAAGGGGGAATAGCATGTGAATAAAAATATGTAAAACAGAAGTAAAAATGCCCTTTATAAACTATCTGAATAAACAAAGACTATTGCAACATTAGGAACTGGAATAATATGATGGAGCCCTATAGATTATCCCATTCACGAGTGCCATCGTGAAATGGGCGTGGGAAGCATCGAGAAAAATCTCTTTAAAAAAAGTGGGTGAATGTGCAAGGTTAAATATGTTCTGTTTTGCAATGAGAGAAGTGTTTCCCTTATTAAAACATCGGTAAGAGCTCTTTTGATAAAACCTTGAAATCAAAATTACAAAAAAATAGACTTCTTTCTAAACTAAACATCTATAATGTACGTTATTTTGGCTCGTTCGCTTTGTTATTATCCATTGGTAAAGGAACGGGATGATCCGATAGACTGCGTAAATAAAGCAAAAGATCGGCACGATCTTGGTCATTTTTAATTCCACGAAAAGACATAATGGTCCCCGGAAATGCTTCACGTGGAGAACGCAGATAACGATCTAACGTTACAAAATCCCATTTTTGATCAGAGTGCGCACGCAATACCCGTGAATATGCAAAACCTGCTGCTGATGCCAAAGGGCGGTCAACAATTTCCCAAAGAACTGGACCTACACGCCCTGCTTCATTGCGTCCAGAAGTATGGCATATGGCACATTGGCGAAAAACTTTACGCCCATTTTCAAAATTACCTTGTTGAAGGCGGCTATTTAGTGATAGAGAAACATCAGTTGCTTTCTGTTTTTCTTTAAATATATCGTTCTTGGTAACTGTATGATAATATTGAACCGATGTAGGCTGATCATAAACTATATTGCTGAGTGTGGAAATTCCCACAACAATGACCAACACACATAAACAAGCAGAAACAAAATAGATAACTCTCCAGCGATTCATAAAAACTCAAATGTTCATGGTTTCATTACCATTTTTAGTATAAGCTTTTTCTTTATAACACACAACATCCTAAATGCACCACAGACGACGTTTGGAATCTTGCAATGGCTCTTGAACCAATTATTCTTATTCCTGCCCGTATGGGCTCAACCCGTCTACCTCAAAAAGCTCTCGCTGAAATCGCTGGAAAGCCGATGATTGTTCATGTCGCAGAACAAGCAAAAAAAGCCGCATTAGGTCGAACCATCGTTGCAACAGATCATCATGATATTGCTGAAGCCGTTACAGCTTATGGACATGAATACATCATGACATCTTGTGATCATAAGTCTGGATCTGATCGTATTTATGAAGCTTTAATGCGCATTGATCCTGCACAACGCTACAACGCCATTTTAAATATACAAGGTGACCTCCCAACGATAACGCCTCATGAAATCATTCATGCACTACGCCCTTTAGAAAATAGCTTTACCGATATTGCAACCTTGGGTGCTCAAATCATTGAAGAAAATGAAACAAGAGATCCCAATGTTGTCAAGATCATTGGGACACCGCTTTCTCAAAATCGCCTTCGTGCTCTTTATTTTACTCGCGCCACAGCACCCTATGGAGATGGTCCTCTTTATCACCATATTGGAATATACGCCTATAGGCGCGAAGCACTTGAGAAATTTGTATCATTCAAACCCTCGCCACTTGAGCAACGTGAAAAACTTGAACAATTACGCGCATTAGAGCATAACATGCGTATTGATGTAGAAATAGTGGATACAATCCCCTTAAGCGTCGATACACAACGTGATCTTGAAAGGGTACGAAAAATTTTAGCATGAAGACACTTAAAAAAACCAATAAAATTTCCTTCCAAGGAGAATACGGCGCCAATTCTCATACAGCGTGCCTCAATATGTTTCCCAATATGGATGCTGTACCCTCTACTACTTTTGAAGATGCGCTCAACTTAGTGGAAAACGGGCAAGCTGATCTTGCTATGATTCCTATTGAAAATACTCTTGCTGGCCGTGTTGCGGATATTCATCACCTCTTACCGCACTCTTCCCTTTATATCATTGGTGAGTATTTTTTGCCTATCCATTTTCAACTCATGGTTCTACCAGGTGTTACACATGATGAAATTAAAACCGTCCACAGTCATACGCATGCCCTAGCACAATGCCGAAAAATCATACGAAACAATGGTTGGGAACCTGTTGTTTCTGCGGATACCGCTGGAGCTGCAAAGTTTATAAAAAAAAGTGCTCAACGTTCACAAGCGGCCTTAGCGCCTCTGATAGCAGCAGAACTCTACGGACTTGATATTCTTGAAAAAAATGTTGAAGATAGTCCTCATAATATTACTCGTTTTGTCATCCTTTCGCGTTCTCAAAAACGTGTGCCCAAACCCCAAAATGGCGAAAAAATCATCACAAGTCTTCTTTTTCGCGTGCGCAATGTCCCTGCAGCCCTTTATAAAACACTAGGAGGATTTGCGACGAATGGTATTAATATGACAAAATTAGAAAGCTATCAAATTGGTGGAAATTTCAATGCAACACAATTCTTTGTTGACATTGAAGGACATCCTGAAGATCCTATGATGAAACTTGCCTTAGAAGAGTTGTCTTTCTTTTCTGCAGAATTGCGCATTATCGGTACTTATCCAGCACAAAATGATCGAGCATCGCATATATAAAAGAAATTAAGCTACCATCATTTTTTGCTTATATCGAAAAGAATCGTAACAATCCCATGACGTAATGTGTCTTGGAGAAACTCGTTTTTTCTCATAAACATCCTTCATGAACACTAAAGAAGAAAAAACAACGCATAACAGAATATATAAATTATTTTCATAATATTTTCTCACAAATTATATCATGAAAAACAGCAATTTAACTCGTACAAAGACCAATATTAAAGAAACTCTAGCAAAAACAGGAAATAAAACGCTTGTACCATCTATTTCACTTTCATATATCAAGAAAATTCTTGCGAAGGATCATTTCCTATGACAATTTATTCCAATAAAAATAATGAACTTCTAATTTAAGTCTAAAAATAATGTAAATTATCCATCAGAGTATATGCATAACAGAGCATTCAAACCTCTGAGAGAAGTCATTCTGGACATGATTTAAAGCTAGAAAATGCAACTTATCCCTACTTTTGATATTAAATTCTAACTTTCATATTTATAAAAACTGATTTATAATTCATCCTGTTTTAAGAAAAAAGAGAGGATAATGAAAAAAATCTTCACGCAAGGATTGTTAGCTGCAAATATTCTCGTCTACTCTAGTGTTGCATTTGCTGGTTTTGGTGAGAACAAATGGTTTTTTGCGCCAGATGAAAGTGTTACAATTATCCCCTCCGATATAGTCCGTCAAGGAGCTGAATATTCTTGCGAGGTGTTTGAACCGAAGAAAGTATCCTTTACTTTATCGTACTCCACTCCTTCCGATTTAAACAAATTGAAAATTGTTGGTGATGATGAAAAGAAAATAACCCATGATAAAGAAAAAAAGATCTTTACCCTAAAAAATATAAAATCTCTTCATATAAGTTTTCCTTCGTCAGGACATTATATTTTTAAAAATATTACGAAGAAAAAAGTTATTGGAACACATTGTGACACAGGAGATTATGATTAACAATATTTCTATAGCATCTAAATTTGAGTAGAGTTATTCTTTTTTCAGGTGTTTTTTTTCAAAATAGGGCATAATGAGCTATTAAAACTTATCGCTGAAGAGGTGTTTTGTACTGATATAGAAAACCTTAAGCTGCTCATAAGGTTAGATATTAAAGAACTTTTGCGACAACTAAATGACTAAACTTAAATTGTTCTGTACTCTCTACCATCAGAGCTAAGTTTTAAATAAGAATATAACTTTTACCTTCGCAACTGCTTCATTTTAAATAATATAAAGCACACCATACAGAAATCGCTTATAGATTAAGAAGAGAAGAAAAAATTTCTTTATAGACGTATTCCTCACTGCATTTTTAATCATATTCATTCAAGCTTTTTGTAAAAAACTCATCTCGCTTTTCTCTTCTCTTTAAAAAATCTAATTATTTAAAGCTATAAAATGTCGTGTATATAAAATACCGTTTTTACAGTTATGAAGTCATAAATCTGTGCCACCCTTATTATTCTATAGCTTTTAATGCTGCATCTCTTGCATAAGTACAGCCCTTAAAAGATATATGAAATCTTTCTCAAATAACGGGAACTCATACATTGATCTATTTTGTGATGAGTATCAATGTTTTTTAATTAAGAAAATAAGCACTCAAGAAAAAAGAGCGGTAACATCTACTCAGTTTACATTCATATATGTTAAAAGAAAAAATATTACGTACTTGATATGCTCATTCACTATAGAAATGATGAAATTTTCTTATAAGTCAAAATATTGATTTATAAATATAATTCTCTGTTCTGCATATTGAATGAGAGTCCCGAATATCGTAAGATTCTCTCATTTCAAACTTGTTTATCTTGAATCAATCAAAACCATCTCCTTGCACGTCACAAGTGGGATGAGTGTGGGGATAAAAACTGTATAAGAAAGGAGTAAAAATGGCTTTTATGAACCGTCTTAAGTGCCAAGGGTTGTTGCAACACCCACGAGTTGGCAAATATTAATGATGGTGCCGGCGTGCTTCTTCACAAACGTAAAGATGGAATTTCTCAATGGATTTATACCTCAGAAGCAGTATGTATACACTTTACAAGTGATGTGATGAAATCGAATTAACAGTATTGAAAAATATTTCTTGTAAAAGCATGTGAATGTACAACATTAAATGTATTCTGTTTGAGGTGCTCTGTTTTGTATGAGGAGAGCGATACTATTAAATTAGTATTTATAATTATTCATCAACAATATTCTTCCTCTAAATTTCTTATTTTAACTCACTGCACGATTTATATGCTTTATTTTCCTTTTTTGCCGTTGCAAATTCTCAATGATTCAACTTCGTAATTTTAGAACAGACGGAGTTATCCTAAAACTCTTATAGGCAGGTTTGAACGAACGATTATAATTATACATTCAGATTATCTTAAACGAAGAAAATATTTTCATCCCCAATAAATATGAAGAACTCCTGCTATGAAGACTGATAAGTCCTCAATCTCTTTGTTGTTTATATGTCAATAAATTAAACGCAAAGGAAAATTCTTTGTCGTTCTGAAGATATTTTTCGTTTCTGAGCTTGATTTTTCATTCCAAATCGACAATATGAACTTGGGAGGTTGGTGGTGGACGAACTACTCGCCAACTGGGTCAGGTCTGGAAAGAAGCAGCCCCAACGGGTTCTGGTACGGGTCATCGTGCCGACCTCCTATTTTGCTGAAGAAATTATTTTTATGCTGTCTTTTAGCGAGGTATTTTTAATCTTCAGAGTGGCTGTATGCAGTGAGTAGAGGGTTTTGATTGTCTTTAAATAAAGGCTCCCATAAATAATTTGATTAAGAAAAAATCCTTTTATATGAGAGTACAGTATTGACCTATGCTTTTGTATTATCAAAATATACGCATAACAAACTTCGAAGTTGGAAACATTCATGGAAAGTGTACCGGTAGAAACAGCCTATCGTGTTCTTGCTCGTAAATATCGACCACAAAACTTCTCTGATCTCATTGGTCAAGAAGCTATGGTGCGTACTCTCACCAATGCCTTCGAAAAAGGTCGTATTGCACAAGCGTGGATGTTAACAGGAATTCGTGGCGTAGGTAAAACCACAACAGCACGTGTTTTGGCACGTGCGCTCAATTATAAAACAAAAGATATTGACCAACCAACAACCATATTAGACTCTCTTGGTGAACATTGCGTACAAATTATCGAAGGACGCCATATTGATGTTATAGAAATGGATGCCGCTTCTCATACGGGCATTGACGATATTCGTGAAATTATTGAACAAATACGCTATCGTCCTGTTTCTGCGCGTTATAAGGTTTATATTATCGATGAAGTCCATATGCTCTCAACACAAGCCTTTAATGGTTTGTTGAAAACTCTTGAAGAACCACCATCCCATGTAAAATTTATTTTTGCCACAACAGAAATTCGCAAAGTTCCTATTACAATCCTTTCACGTTGCCAACGTTTCGATTTGCGACGTATTGAATCAAAAGCTTTGAGTGCGCATTTGCGCCAAATTGCAAAATATGAAAAGGTAGAAGTAGAAGAGCAAGCACTCTCTATGATTGTTCGTGCTGCAGAAGGCTCTGCACGTGATGCATTATCCATTTTTGATCAAGCGATTGCCCATAGCAATGGCAATGTTAATGCTGTTGAAGTGCGTACAATGTTAGGGTTAGCTGATCAAGCACGTATTATCGATCTCTTTGAATTTATCATGAAGGGTAATGTTGTCAATGCATTACATGAATTACGCAGTCAATATGATGCAGGTGCTGATCCTCTTACTATATTGACAGAACTAGCCGATTTTAATCATCTGGTCACACGTTTACGTTTTACACCAGAAATAGTGGAAGATTTCTCACTAACTGAAGAACAACGTTTAAGAAGTTTAGACTTTTCAAAAAAACTTTCCGTTCCTGTTTTATCCCGAAACTGGCAAATGTTACTCAAAGGCTTACAGGAAGTTAATCAAACTGCACGTCCACTTCAAGCCGCTGAAATGCTTTTAATTCGTCTTGCTCACACGGCTGACCTACCAACTCTTGATGAAGCTTTAAAAAAGCTTACGCAAGAAAAAACACCCCTCACACTCGTTACAAACTCTTCTCATCAAGAATCTACGAATGCAAATAATATAACAAAAGAAACAACAGTCGATGCCCATACTTTCTCAAGCGTTACCAATACATTACCCGATCTATCAGATTTAAAAACATCCTTGAAAAGCCAATTAGATAATTCCTTACAACCGGAAAATTTAGTTAAAAATCAAACTCCTGAAAAAACCAACGCCCACGAAGTAACAAAAACTCTTGAAACTTTTCAATCTACTGATCTTTCTGAAAAGATTGAAAATTTATCGCATTGTGTCACACAAATAACAGAAGAGATTGCTGAACCTAAAACTCTAGTGATTAATTCCTTGCACGATATTGTTAAATTAGCTGAACAGCATAATGATGTTCCTTTCAAACTCCTTGTTAAAGAATTTGTTCATCCTGTTTCTTTTGATGCTGGGCATATTACCTTAAGACTTTCTGAAAATACTCCACAATTTCTTGCTCATGATATAGAAAAAAAAATATCTCAATGGACTAAAAAACGCTGGACAATAGCTTTTGTCAATGAAGGAGGTGGCCCAACCTTACAGGAGGAAAGTATAGCGATTCAAAAGACTCTTTTTTCCAAAGCAGAGACAGATCCTGACATCGCAAAAATCCTTAATCATTTCCCAGAAGCAAAAATTGTCGATATTCGACTCAATAAAAAAGAAAATGATCTTGATTTACTTCCTAATACCTTTAAAAATGCTGATATTTTTCAAAATAACAGTAATATCAATGATGAATAAGGATACCTCTTCCTATGCGTGAAATGATGAGCATGATGAAAAAAGCCAAAGAAATGCAAGAAAAAATGCAGCAAATTCAAG
This sequence comes from Bartonella sp. AP58NXGY, assembly GCF_042195785.1. Classification (NCBI taxonomy): domain Bacteria; kingdom Pseudomonadati; phylum Pseudomonadota; class Alphaproteobacteria; order Hyphomicrobiales; family Bartonellaceae; genus Bartonella; species Bartonella sp. AP58NXGY. Next base: position 41,090 of record NZ_JBHIOY010000006.1, read on the forward strand.
AGGAAATGGCGAATTTACAAGTGGTTGGTGTTGCCGGCGGTGGGCTTGTCAGTGTTACATTAAACGGCAAAAATACCATAACCGACATCCAAATTGACCCTTCATTACTCAAACCGGAGGAATCTGAAATTCTTGAAGACCTTGTTATGGCAGCCCATAATGAAGCCAAAGCAAAAATTGAAATAGCTATGGAAGAAAAAACTAAAAGCATGACAGCAGGGCTACCACTCCCATCAGGTTTCAAGCTTCCATTTTAATGAATCCGATTTTTTCCGTGGAACAAAAAAAATATGTCTAAATACATTGCAGGACCTGAGATTGAACGTCTCATTCAAATTTTAGCACGAATACCAGGTCTTGGTCCACGTTCGGCACGTCGTGCTGCGCTTCATCTTATCAAAAAAAAGGAGACATTGCTGGAGCCTTTAGGAGCAGCAATACAAGCAGCTATAGAAAAAGTCGGCATTTGTTCTGTTTGTGGAAATGTCGATACTGTTGATCCTTGTTCAATTTGTACAGATTCGCGCCGCGATGATACAACAATCATCGTTGTTGAGGATATTGCTGATCTGTGGGCTCTTGAGCGCGCAAAAACTTTAGCCGCACGTTACCATGTGTTGGGTGGACGACTCTCCCCCTTAGATGGAATAGGTCCTGACGAACTCAACATTGCCACCTTAATACAACGTGTTGTACAAAACCCTATTACGGAGATTATTCTTGCTGTCAATGCGACTGTCGAAGGACAAACAACTGCTCACTATATTACCGATCAGCTTTCTAATTTTTCAGTTAAAATTACGCGACTTGCTCATGGTGTTCCTGTAGGAGGCGAGCTTGATTATCTTGATGACGGAACTTTAGCAGCAGCTGTACAAGCACGAACGAATCTTTAAAAATTTCTTTCTCTTACCTGTTATCTCGTTTTATTTACTATCATTTCTTTTTATGGGGAAATATTAAAATGATCAAAAAACATCTCTCACTTTTAAACGACTTTGGTCCTGGTATTTTAGTATGTTTACTCATATCAGCCTTAGCTTATGGTTTAGAAGTTGTAGAAAAACAGCTTTTCGCAGAAGCATGGCTTGAAAGCCTTGTTTTGGCAATTCTTGTAGGATCGATTATCCGTAGTTGTTTTCCTTTGCCAACATATTTTCAAAAAGGTATCACCTTTTGTGCAAAAACACTTCTCGAAATTGCTATCGTTCTTCTAGGAGCAAGCATTAGCATTAACGCAGTCCTTTCAGCTGGCTGGAATTTGCTTGCTAGTATCATATTCGTGATATTCGTAACGATTATCCTGAGCTTTGCCATCGGCCGACTTTTCGGGCTTTCCACACATTTAGCAATGCTGGTCGCTTGTGGGAATGCTATTTGTGGCAATTCAGCTATTGTTGCCGTTGCACCTGTCATAAAAGCAAAACATGACGATGTAGCCGCATCAATTGCTTTTACCGCTCTTTTAGGGGTTCTTATTATTTTATTTCTACCCTTTTTACATCCATCTTTGAATTTGTCATTTAGCCAATATGGCGTGCTTGCTGGCATGGTTGTTTATGCTGTACCGCAAGTTTTGGCAGCAACAGCATCTATCTCTTTTGTAAGCGTCCAAATTGCAACAATTGTCAAATTAGTACGGGTTCTCATGTTAGGCCCTGTTATTTTTACTCTATCAATCATTTATCGCCGATCAGCACAAACACGCTTGCGTTTACATACCCTCGTCCCATGGTTTATCATTGGCTTTATTATCATGATGCTTGTTCGCTCAAGTGGTCTTATCCCTGAAAAGGCTATCAATCCCATCAAATTTATTGCCCAGTTGTTTACTGTTATCTCAATGGCTGCACTAGGATTAGGTGTTGATATCCGATCACTAAAAAAAGCAGGATGGCGCGTCATTTTGGCTTCAACCTGCTCCATAATTATTCTCGGTATTTGTAGCCTTATCATGATACAATTGAATGATTTAAATCATATAACATTTTAAAATGTGCATTGATTATTATTTTTTCAACGTAGTATGCAATCAACCCAAAGTCCTCATTATTATTAAAATCAGTTCTTTCATAAACCAGAAAAAGTTCTAAAATACTGCTCATTATTCTATATTCTATACAAAAAATTGAAAGAGCTGATATTTAAGTGAAAACTGTCAAATTTGTTTTTCAGTCCATAATGATTTGCAACGGGGTAGTATCAAAATATGTAACTCATACAAAACAATGCCATTTCTTTCATCTTCTCTCATTACGCTGAGGTTTTTATACAAAGACGGATAGAATATGTTCTTATTTGGAAAAAATGTGGGATCATAACTTTTCCTCTTTTAAATTACTTTTACTTACTATGTAATACAAGTAGCATCAACGTACTATTTGATAGCTTACAAGTTGTGACAACTCTTACATTTAAACGATTCGTGAAAGGAGTTTTTATTCTTTTCTTCAACAGTTTTGATTCATACACTAACTCCGCTTGCTAATATATAAGCTAATAACTTTAATTGTTTCACCATAAGTAGATTTAAAATAAGAGAATCTTACAATACTCAAGGTACTCATTCAAAAAGTGAAAAAATAAGGATTAAATCAACATCTCGTTCTATCCCATAAAAAGATATTGTTGCTTATTGGCACTAGTAACTTTCTTACAAATGAAATATACGATAATGAAAAGATTAAAAATACAGCAGGACTTTTATTTATCGTTTTATTCAACTAAAATATTTTTATGCTTATCCTTGCCATAGATACTGCTTCAATTTATTGTGCTGTTGCGCTTATTCGTCATAAATCTGTTATTGCGCGTATCAATGAGCGCATGAACAAAGGACATGCTGAAAAACTTATTGGGCAGATTACACAAATAATGACACAAGCCAATATGACGCTTGATCAAGTTGAGCGTATTGCTGTCAATATTGGACCTGGATCATTTACTGGTGTACGTGTCGGTGTTGCAACAGCGCGCGCTTTGGCATTAGCACTTGAAATACCAGCTATTGGAGTGAGTGCTCTTGAAGCGTTAGCAGCACAAATCATAAACAGCAAAAGTACAGTATCGGCAATTACTGTTGTCATTGAAGCAGGGAGAGGGATGTTCTACCATCAAAATTTTCATAATGATCTTACACCTTTGGGAGAGCCGGGATTAAAAACAATTGAAAATATCCTCGAAGATTTGCCCAAAAAAACCCGACTGACTGGTCCAGCTGCTGATGTCGTTGTGCAGCATATTAAAAAACATAAAATAAACGAAAAAATTATCCTAGAAAAAATCCCCTGCGAAGCAGCTGATATTGTAAACTATGCTTATCTTGCCGCCAAAAAACAACCACAAAATTCACCTCGCCCACTCTATCTACGCAGCGCTGATGCAAAACAACAAACCAATTTTGCTTTACCACGAAAAAAATAATGTCCAAATTTTCATTGACAAAAAAGAATTTTGGAATTGCTCCGCTACAAGTTCATGATAGTGCTGCTCTTCATCAAATTCATCAACATTGTTTTACCCCGTCTTGGGGAAAACAAGCTTTTGATAATTTCTTAACAGATCACTCTATCTTTGGGTACAAAGTCTTTCTCATTGATCGCTCTGATCAAATTTTAGGCTTTTGTCTCTGCCGTCTCATCCTTGATGAAGCAGAAATCATCACAATTGCTGTTCATCCTCATTATCGTCAACAAGGAATTGGTACCTTTCTTATCGATCGTACAGTTTGCCATCTTCACGACAAGGGCGCCATAAAATTATTTTTGGAAGTAGAAGCCACAAACCTTTCTGCTTTGAACCTTTATCAACGCTTCAAATTTCAAAAAATTTCTGAACGTCCTGCCTACTACCTATCAAAAAATGGTCGTGGTGATGCAATTATCATGCAAAAAACTTTTAAGCAAATAGATTGAGATTTGTGTAAAAAACATTTACACATGCGCTATGAATAAAGTAAATCCTAAAAATACGCCTCCTGTTGCTCCTAAAAAGGTTTTTATCAAAACTTATGGATGTCAAATGAATGTTTATGATAGCCAACGGATGACTGATAGTCTCAGTTCACAAGGCTATGTGACAACACAAACGCCAATTGATGCCGATCTTATTCTTGTTAATACCTGTCATATTCGTGAAAAAGCAGCAGAAAAACTTTATTCTGATCTCGGTCGTTTGCGCGTTATGCGTCAAGAGCGCGCACCTGATAAACCCTTGACAGTTGGTGTAACAGGTTGTGTTGCACAAGCTGAGGGAAGTGAAATCTTGCGCCGTGCTCCAATAGTGGACCTCGTTATTGGTCCGCAAATGTATCATCACTTGCCAGAATTATTAGAAAAAGCCAAACAAGGAAAAAAAATTATCGAAACAGACTATGCTGTTGAAGATAAATTTGCTCATTTGCCGCCTCATAATAAACATGCAGTAAGAAAACGGGGTGTTAGCGCATTTTTAACAGTACAGGAAGGGTGCGATAAATTTTGTACTTTTTGTGTTGTTCCCTATACACGGGGTGCTGAAATATCACGGTCTGTCGAGCAAATTACCGAGGAAGCCCGCCAACTTATTGAAGCTGGTGTTAAAGAGATTACGCTCCTTGGACAAAATGTCAATGGTTGGCATGGACAAAGTGCTGATGGCAAAACTTGGCGTCTTGGCGATCTTCTTTATCATCTCGCAAAACTTGATGGTTTAAAGCGTTTGCGTTACACAACCAGCCACCCGCGTGATATGGACGATAGCCTTATTGCCGCGCATCGAGATCTTGATATGTTAATGCCTTACCTCCATCTGCCTGTTCAATCAGGTTCAGATCGCATCTTAAAAGCCATGAACCGACAACACAAAAGTTCTCATTATCTTCATCTTATCGAAAAAATTCGGACTGCACGGCCAGATATTGCCTTTTCAGGCGATTTTATTGTAGGGTTTCCAGGAGAAACAGATGAAGATTTTGAAGAAACCATTAAACTTATTCAACAAGTGCAGTACAGTTCAGCTTATTCTTTTAAATATTCCCCCCGACCTGGAACAGTGGGCGCTACAATGAAAAATCATGTTGATGAATCTGTAAAAGATGCCCGACTTCAACATTTACAGCACCTGCTCCTTGAGCAACAAAATGTGTTCTTGCGTTCTAAAATTGGTCAAAAAACGAACGTTCTTATCGAAAAACCTGGGCGTCACTCAGGGCAAATGGTAGGGCGTTCCCCTTGGCTTTTACCTGTTGTCGTCGATACAGAAGCCTCTACGGGCACCGTAATAGAAATTCATATTAAAAATGCAAGTTCGAACAGTTTTGTCGGGGAAGTAACCAATAGATAGCCATGCCTCTAACACCTTGCTCACAATAAATATTTTGGAAAACTCTTTTATTTTAAAAGAAAATGATTACATCTAAAGCGTGCACTTTTGCGAAAGAGAGTTTGTCTTTTATAGAGTTTACTCAAAAAGATGTGTGGTATTTATGTAGAGATGGAGAATAGGCTGAAAGCTTCAACCGAAAAAATAAAGCGCGTTAAAGAAAACGTAAATATTGCCCTTGAAAAGACTGATCCCTTGGAACAAGTAAACGCTTCAGATACAAGCCAAGTTGTTTTGATTTTTGAAAACAATAAATATGCAAAAGTGGTTTTTGGTAAATTTGACGAAAATCTTGCTTATATCGGAAAAAAACTTGAACTCAGTATTCATCCGCGTGGTAATGAAGTCTTAATCCATGGAAGTATTTCTGTTATAAAACGTGCACAATATGTATTGCAGCAGCTTTATGAACGTGCAAAAACACATCAAGAGCTCACTTTATCAGATATAAAAGGAGCGATTGCTATGGCAAGTATACCAAAAAAGCAGAAAGAAGACACAATAACACACCAATCTGCAACAAAAAGTACACCAGCACAGTTGAGAACTCATAAAAAAATAATTCATGCACGGACTCCAACACAAGATGCTTACATCCACGCTATGGAGCACACGGAACTTGTGTTTGGTGTAGGTCCAGCAGGAACAGGCAAAACGTATCTTGCTGTTGCTCATGCCGCAATGCTTCTAGAACGTGGTATCATTGAGCGAATTATTCTCTCACGTCCTGCTGTTGAAGCTGGAGAACATCTTGGTTTTCTTCCCGGTGATCTCAAAGAAAAAGTTGACCCATATTTAAGACCACTTTATGATGCTCTTTATGATATGATGCCTGCTAAAAAAATAGAACGTATCTTAGCTTCTGGTGTCATAGAAATTGCTCCTCTTGCCTTTATGCGCGGACGAACACTTGCCCATGCTGCTATTATTCTTGATGAAGCACAAAATACTACGCCCATGCAAATGAAGATGTTCCTCACACGTCTTGGAGAAGGAGCGCGTATGATTGTTACCGGTGATGTAAGCCAAATTGATTTGCCTACAGGGCAAAAATCAGGTCTCACTGAAGCAATCCGCATTCTTTCAAATGTAGAAAATATTGCAATTGTGCGTTTTGAGGAAAAAGATGTTGTACGCCACCCGCTTGTTACTGCTATCGTTCGCGCTTATGATCGTGATTCTAGAATACACAATAAAAAAAAATCACTCGCGTGCGACACATTAAAAAATGAATTTGATTCATCATGATTATTATTGATATAATGATTAAAAGCACAGGGTGGAATGATGAGGAAATGCTTTATAATATCACCGAAAAAGCATTAACGACAACAATGCATCATGTTTCATTGGAAAATGTTGTAAGCGAAATTAGCCTGCTTTTTACGGATGATGAACATATGGCACAAATCAATGCACAATGGCGCAATAAAAACAAATCCACCAATGTATTATCCTTTCCTGCTTTTCCCCTTAAAGCTGGAAATCCTCCTGGTCCCATAATGGGTGATATTATTATTGCACGAGAAACTGTTGTTCTCGAAGCGGAGAAAGAAGGAAAAACATTTCAAGACCACTTAATGCATATGATTGTTCATGGCATCTTGCATCTGCTTGGTTATGACCATGAAACTGATAATGAAGCACATCAAATGGAAAAGCTTGAAAGAGAAATTCTTCAAAAGCTTTCCATAAAAGATCCTTACGCTGAATTGTCTATAAATGATAAAATTTAACTTTTAAAATTAATATTACGAGCATACCATTTAAGCCTCTCATTCATCTATTATAAAAAGAAAGTTTAGAAGATTTCAAAACCATGGCCAACAAAATAAATGCACAAAATAATAGTCCAACATCTTCTAATAATGAAAAAAATCCCTCTCAACAAACGAATCATACAGAAAAATATTCTCTGATGAATCATTTATTTTCATTCTTACGTGGTCGTAATTGTGCATCTACGTCACTGCGCGATGACCTTACCGTTGCCCTCACGACTGACAATGAAAAAGACACCGCCCTCTTCTCACCTGAAGAACGTACTATGCTGCATAATATTTTACGCTTACGTGAAGCACGCGTAGATGATGTTATGATACCCCGTTCTGAAATTGAAGCATTAGAAATAAACACTTCACTTGGAGAAACCCTTAAGTGTTTTGCAAAAATTGGTCATTCTCGCATACCAGTTTATGCTGAAACTTTAGATGATCCGCGTGGTATGATCCATATACGCGATATTCTTAACTATATGATTCGCTTTATTATCACCCCAACAAAAACCGAACAGAAATCCGATTTTCTTCAATTAAACCATACAGACTTGCATACCCCAATCGGTGAATTGGATTTGATCCGAACCGTTCTCTTTGTTCCCAGTTCTATGCTAGCAAGCAAATTATTAACACGGATGCAAACCACACGAACACAAATGGCTTTAGTTATTGATGAACATGGAGGAACAGATGGTCTCGTTTCAATGGAGGATATTGTTGAATTAGTCGTTGGTGATATCGAAGATGAACATGATAATGTTGACAATGCTATCGTACGCGAACCCAATAATAAATGGCTCGTTGATGCAAGAACTGAACTAGAAGATGTGGAGAAAGCTCTTGGTCCTGATTTTATCGTAGGGGAATATGGTGATGAAGTTGATACTATTGGTGGTTTGATTGTCTCCATTCTTGATCGCATTCCTGAAAAAGGTGAAATTATCGAAGCTGTACCTGGCTATAGATTTCGTATTTTAGAAGCTGATAAACGTCGGATTAAGCGATTACGCATTTTTCGCATTCCAGAAAATGAGAATCTTGAGAACAATGCCATTCCTAAAGAATAGTCCAACGTTTTTAAACAATTTCATCGTTTTTTTATTCTCTGTTACCGGCTGGAAGCGCCAAGCATTGATCTTTCTATGCGGTGCTTTTACTTCTTTTGCACTTCCACCCTTTTATTTGACACCTCTTTGCTTTTTAACTTTCCCCATTTTTATTGTTTTACTGGACTCAATACAGTCCTCCCCAAACAATAAAAAACATTTTTTTACCTACGCTTTAAGCTGTGGAACCTTTGGTTTTAGTTATTTTATTTGCGGACTTTGGTGGCTCTGCAATGCTTTGTTGACAGATCCAGATTCTTTTGGTTGGGCAGTCCCACTAGCCATTTTATTTCCTCCTCTCTATCTTTCTCTTTATTGGTTTTTTTCTGGTTTCATTGTCGGCTTATTATGGACAAAAGGAATAGCACGCTTTTTTGTTTTAGCCTTTTCTTTAGGATTAGCCGAGTGGTTGCGTGCGTTCTTATTCACAGGATTTCCATGGAATGCTCTTGGCTATACAGCCATGCCAACCCCAATGTTCATGCAATCTGATGCCATCGTGGGACTGTACGGAATGAATATTCTTGCGGTCTTAACCTACAGTTTGCCAACAGTTTTACTCACAAATGAAAAAAAGAAAGCTGCACTTTCTCTTTGCTTAGCACTTATATTTATTCACTGTAGTTTTGGATTTTATCGCCTCCATACGATAGAGAATACAGCTGAAGATCAAAAAAGAAATTATTGGGTGCGCATTGTTCAACCTTCTATCCAACAAAATATAAAATTGCGCGATAATACACGAGAAGCCATGTTGGAAGCGCATATGAATCTGAGTGCAACACCAGCAACTGGTAAAAATCCAGAACCTGATTTTATCGTATGGCCTGAAGCATCTGTTCCTTATCTTCTCTATGATCAATCATCTATCACAATGCACATTGCCTCTCTTTTAAAACCTAAACAATGGGCTATTATCGGAGCAATACGCGCCAGTGATGATTTACCCCATTCCCAAACACAATATTTTAATACAATTGTAGTCATTAACGCTCAAGGTAATATTTTAAACACTTCCGATAAACTTCATTTAGTCCCTTTTGGTGAGTATCTTCCCTATCAGAATTTATTGAAAAAAATTGGATTGCATATCCTCGCTGATAATATTGGTGGATATAGTGCTGCACATGTGCGCGAAACTGTCACAATGCCAAACGGATTTTCTTATCTACCCTTGATTTGTTATGAAGCAATATTTCCTCATGAAATGACTTTTAAAGGTCCTCCGCCTCAAGCAATCATTAATGTTACAAATGATGCATGGTTCGGTGTAACACCGGGACCCTATCAACATCTTCAACAAGCACAGCTTCGTGCCGTTGAACTGGGAATCCCCCTCATACGTGCAGCCAATAATGGAATATCAGCAGTTATTGATTCTTATGGACGAATCGTTGTAGCTCTTCAACAAAATGCTGTGGGCATTATTGATTCAAAAATTCCATCATCCATTACCCCTATAGGAAGCAATGAATACAGAACTTTCTCTACTTTTATCTTATTCATCCTTATGCTATTGTGTCGTATTGGTTTTGGTTTTACAAAACAGCTTAAATGATTCAAGTGCTCCTTGTGCGATATTATGTTGCATATACCGGTAATATTGGGAAAAAATATTACATATTATTTTAATTATATGATAAATCAGCTTCGCATAAATCTGATGTTGGTTTAAAAGAAAAGTGCTGGAAATTAAAGAGTTGCATTATGACCGAAACTAGAAAAAAACCTGACCCTATAGATATCTATGTTGGAACTCGTATTCGTTTACGTCGTAATATTTTAGGACTTACTCAAGAAAAACTAGGTGAAAAATTAGGCATCACTTTTCAGCAAATCCAAAAATATGAAAAAGGAACAAACCGTATCGGTGCCAGTCGTCTTCAAGCGATAGCAGAAATTATGGATGTTCCTGTTTCTTACTTTTTTGATAAAGGACTTACCTCTCAACAAGTAGAAGGTTTTGCTGAAAGTGATCACAATTTTATGGACTTTTGTTCTAGCAGCGAAGGTATCCAACTCATGCGGGCTTTTACAAATATTTCTGATGCTAAAGTGCGTCGAAAAATCATTGACTTGGCAAAAGCACTTTCTGAGGAAGATTTGACAAATAAGCTATAAAATTAAAATTATATTTTTTCTCTCTTATTCATATAAATTCGCATTAACGATTTGCTGTGGAATTGGCAAACCGTAGAAATTTTAGTAGGCAATTAATTGAATCGTTGGTTTTCTTTTTTGAAGGAGTTCCTATGCCGCATCAAGATTATCTTTTTACGAGCGAATCTGTATCAGAAGGGCATCCTGATAAAATTTGTGATCGTATTTCTGATGAAATTGTTGATATGATCTATAAAGAAGCTCAAAAGACTGGTACTGATCCGTGGTTAGTCCGCGTTGCTTGTGAAACTCTCGTCAGTGTCAACCGTGTTGTTATTGCCGGTGAAGTGCGTGTTCCCGATACACTCTTAAAAAAAGATAAAAATAAAGAATTTATCTATGATAAAACTGGCTTTCCACTCATTAATCCTACGCGTTTTCGTACAGCAGCACGCCGTGCTATTCGTGCTATTGGCTACGAACAAGCCGGATTTCATTGGAAAACTGTTAAAATTGATGTTCTATTGCGCCCTCAATCAACGGACATTGCAAGAGGCGTTGATAATGCTACAGATCGGCATGGTGAAGAAGGAGCAGGTGATCAAGGCATCATGTTTGGATATGCTTGCCGTGAAACACCAGATCTCATGCCTGCACCAATTTATTATGCGCATAAGATTCTCAAACTTCTTGCCGCAGCCCGTCATAAAGGAGAAGGAGAAACTGGAAAATTAGGACCAGATGCTAAAAGCCAAATAACCATACGTTATAAAAATGGAAAACCTATAGAGGTAACATCCATCGTTCTTTCAACGCAGCACCTCGATGAAAGTTGGGATTCCAACAAAGTACGGACAGTGGTTGAGCCATACATTCGTCAAGCTTTACATGATATTCCCATTTCTGATCAATGCAGTTGGTATATAAACCCAACAGGAAAATTTGTCATTGGTGGTCCTCAAAGTGATGCCGGATTAACAGGACGCAAAATTATCGTGGATACTTACGGAGGTGCAGCACCCCATGGAGGCGGTGCTTTTTCAGGAAAAGATACGACAAAAGTTGATCGTTCTGCAGCCTATGCAGCACGCTATCTGGCTAAAAATATTGTTGCAGCTCATTTAGCAGAGCGGTGCACCATTCAACTCTCCTATGCAATTGGTATTGCACAGCCTTTGTCTATTTATCTTAATCTTCATGGAACAGGGAAAGTTGATGAAAAAGTTATTGAAGCAGCCATTCGCAAAATAATGGACCTTTCACCCACTGGAATTCGAAAACATCTTGACCTTAATAAACCTATCTACACAAAGACAGCTGCTTACGGTCATTTTGGGCGGAAACCAAAGCACGATGGTTCGTTTTCATGGGAAAAAACCGATCTCGTGAAAACACTTCAAGCAATGATTTAAGTCGCATGATTAAACATAATACACGCAAGAGTGAAGCCTTTTTTGGACGCAGACAAGGAAAACAGCTCCGAAATAGTCAGCTCGCGCGTATAAAAATGCTTCTCCCACATTTTAATATTGATTTAAATGTCCCTCCTCCCTCAAACTTTACATCCTTATTTTCAAGCAAAGTAAAAGAAGTTCGACTTGAAATCGGCTTTGGTGGAGGTGAGCATTTACTCCATGAAATGGAACATTTTCCACAAACCGGTTTTATCGGCATCGAGCCTTTTATTAATGGCATGGCGAAAATATTGTTGTCCCTTGAACAACATAAACACCATCAAAATCGTCTTCGCCTCTATAATGATGATGCTACGCGCCTCCTTGATTGGCTTCCTGATAACTCGCTTGATGGAATAGATCTTTTCTATCCTGATCCTTGGCCGAAAAAGAAACACTGGAAACGACGTTTCATCAACATAAAAAATCTTAACCGTTTTGCTCGCGTTCTTAAAAAGGGGAAAAAATTTCGCTTTGCTAGCGATATAGACAGTTATGTAAACTGGACCTTATACTATTGTGCACAACATGATCACTTTGAGTGGAAAGCAGAAAGCCCTCAAGACTGGAAAAACCCTTATCCACTATGGAGAGGAACCCGCTATGAAGCAAAAGCTCTCCGCGAAGGACGAACGCCAACCTATCTTACCTTTATCAAGAAATAAATGATCAAGCGCTTTTCTCATAAACAACTTGAAAAATTTTGAATTTAAGAGTATCAATGGTTAAATTCTTGGTCTTATGATGAAGAGTGGGCCGTTGGACCCGCTCTTTTTTAATATCATAAAACTGATGAAAACAACTTGGATTAACTGTATGAACGAAGCTGAAAAAATAAGCAATCTTGATGAACCACGCCTGTTTGAAGAAGATGGTATCGAAGCACAGGTTGCTGCTCTTGTCATACCATTGTTTAAACCTTTAGGTTTTCGTTTGGTTCGTGTGAAACTTCTTGGACAAAATGGTTTAACACTTCAAATTATGGTTGAACGCGCTGATGGTTCTATGACCGTAGAAGATTGTGAAACGGTTAGTCGGACTGTTTCCCCCCTCCTTGATGTACAAAATGTTATTGAACGCAAATATCATTTAGAAATCTCATCCCCTGGAATTGATCGTCCATTGGTAAGAAAATCTGATTTTTTTCATTGGCAAGGGCATCTTGCAAAAATTGAAACCAAAATAACAATTGATGGGCGCCGAAAATTTCGTGGGACACTTACAAATATCACGCAAAATGGATTTATTTTAAACACTGATAAAGCTGCTTATGGAGAAGCCATGTATACCCCTATTTCATTTTGTGATATCATAAATGCGCATTTAGTGCTTACTGATGAGCTTATTCGCGATGCATTGAAAAAAAATAAAAATTTAAGTCAACAATTCATTCCCGAAGATAATCATAACGACTCAATACAGACGCTCAATTTCGAAAAATAATAATATCACTGGGAAATACCTATCGTGTGGCACAAAGAAGGAGAAAATTGATGGCTACAAGCGCTAACAGGCTTGAAATTCTGCAAATTGCAGATGCTGTTGCACGTGAAAAGTCAATCGACCGTGAAATTGTCATTTCTGCGATGGCTGACGCTATTCAGAAAGCAGCACGTTCTCGTTATGGTCAAGAAACCAATATCCGTGCTGAAATCAATTCCAAAACAGGTGAAATTAAATTACAACGCTTGCTTAAAATCGTTGATGTCGTTGAAGACTATACAACGGAAATTACTTTGTCGGATGCACTCAAACGTCAAGCAGAAGCAAAAATTGGTGATTTTTTTGCTGATCTTTTACCTCCTATGGATTTTGGACGTATAGCGGCACAATCTGCTAAACAGGTTATTGTACAAAAAGTACGTGACGCAGAGCGTGATCAGCAATATGAAGAATTCAAAAATAAAGTTGGTGAAATTATCTCTGGAACAGTAAAGCGTGTGGAATATGGTAATGTTATCGTTGACCTAGGGCGCGGTGAAGCTATTGTGCGCCGTGATGAATTAATTCCCCGTGAATCCTTCCGCTACGGAGACCGTATTCGTGCTTTTGTTAATGATGTACACCGTGAAACGCGTGGACCGCAAATTTTCCTTTCACGCACACATCCCCAATTTATGGTAAAACTTTTCACTATGGAAGTGCCAGAAATCTATGATGGTATTATAGAAATCAAATCTGTTGCCCGCGATCCAGGTTCACGAGCTAAAATCGCCGTTGTTTCACGCGATGGTTCCATTGATCCTGTTGGAGCATGTGTTGGAATGCGAGGAAGCCGTGTACAAGCTGTTGTTGCAGAATTGCAAGGCGAAAAAATTGATATTATTCCTTGGTCACCTGATGCGGCAACATTTGTCGTTAATGCACTGCAACCTGCTGAAGTTTCTAAAATCATCCTTGATGAAGATGCTGAACGTATAGAAGTTATTGTGCCAGATGATCAACTTAGCCTTGCTATTGGACGACGTGGACAAAATGTTCGTTTAGCGTCGCAGCTAACAGGATGGAACATTGATATTTTAACGGAAAAGGAGGAATCTGAAAATCGTCAAAAAGAATTTACTGAACGCAGTAAGTTGTTTATGGAATCCTTAGAAGTTGACGAAATGATCGGACAAGTTATGGCGTCAGAGGGTTTTTCTTCTATTGAAGAAATCGCCTATATTGATCTTGAAGAAATCGCTTCTATTGATGGTTTTGACCATGAAACTGCTAATGAAATCCAAAGTCGTGCCCGCGAATATCTTGATCGGCAAGAAAAAGAGCTCGATGAAAAACGTAAAAAACTTGGAGTTTCTGACGAATTGCGAACACTTCCTGGAATGACAAGTGCTATGTTGGTTGCTGTTGGTGAGGATGGTGTAAAAACAATAGAAGACTTTGCTGGCTATGCCGTTGATGATTTAGCCGGCTGGAGAGAACGTAAAGAAGGTCAAACACAGAATTTTTCTGGTATTCTGACCCCTTTTGACATTACACGTGCTGATGCAGAAGCTATGGTTTTAGCCGCACGTGTACAAGCAGGCTGGATAGACCAAGCTGATCTTGTTACAGAAAATCCTGTAGAAAGTGAAAATTCTGCAGAAAATGAAAAAACAGATGATTTGAATGTGGATGCACTTTAAATGAATGAACGGACTTGCATTGTAACCAGAAAAAATGCTTCAGTACAAACGCTGATCCGTTTTGTTATTGGTCCCAATAACCAAATTGTTCCTGATCTTAAAGCCAATTTACCAGGGCGTGGCGTTTGGATTTCTGCCCATCACGCTGTTATTGAGAAGGCAATCAAACAGAAAGCTTTTCATAAAAATTTTAAAACAGATGTTGAGGTTGCACCAAATCTTGTGCATATTATTGATATGCTTTTACTAAAAGCTGCTCTTTCAAGCCTTTCCATGGCAAGAAAAGCAGGAGCCGTTGTCGCAGGGGCAACAAAGGTTGACTCCGCTATTCGCTCTGGTCAAGTTATTCTTGTACTTCATGCCAAAGAAACAACAGAAGATGGAAAACGAAAAATTGCACAGGCCATCCACACAATACAACAACAAACAAATCGCACTATAAAAACCATATCTTTATTTACAAGTGATGAAATGCGAGTGGCTTTTGGCTCTAGTCCTGTAATGCACGCAGCTTTATTGGATACAAAGGCTGCTGAAGGATTTCTCAAAATGATACATAAATTGATCACCTATCGTGATGACAAACATAGTAAGCTTGGTGAGATGACGGCACAAGCCGTGAAGGAAGTACAATGAGTGAAAATAACAACGACAAAACAACAATCAAGAGGACACTAACTCTCAAGCGGTCTGTCTTGGAAACGAGCACGGTCAAACAAAATTTTAGCCATGGCCGTACCAAGGCTGTCGTTGTCGAAACTAAACGGCGTAAAATTACGCGACCTGATGAAAAAACTGAAACCCTACAGCCCATTACAAAGCCGCATGTGGCTCCCCAGCGCTCTAAACCACGTTTTGAGGAAAAAAAGCCTCAAGAATCTGTAGCCAAAAGCAATCTTTCATCAGCTGAAATGGAAGCAAGACTTCGCGCATTAGAAGAAGCACATATCCAAGAAAGAATAACGCGAGAACAAGCCGAAGAAAAAGCAAGACGCGCTAAAGAACAGGAAGAAATTTTACAGCAAGAAATTAAAGAAAAAGAAATACATCCCCAACAAGAAGAAGAAAAACTGCCGGTACAGACTCCACCTGTTCCTCCTCTCATCGAACAAACAGATATTCCTCTTGCGCCTAAAAACACAACTGTGATTGAAAAACGCAAAATAGATGAAGATAAAGAAGAAGAACGGCATAACCGACGTTCTAATCTTTCTAAATCAGAAATACGCGTGCCAAAAGTTATCAAAGGGGCTGATGAGCGACGTCGTGGAAAACTAACTCTTAATAGCGCACTGGATGAAGAAGGAAGCGCACGTGGGCGCTCAATGGCTGCAATGCGGCGCAGACAGGAAAAGTTTAAGCGTGCACAAAACCAAGAACCAAGAGAAAAAATTTCTCGCGAAGTTGTTCTTCCTGAAACGATTACCATTCAAGAGCTCGCACAACGTATGACTGAGCGTTCTGTTGATGTGGTTAAATTTTTAATGAAACAGGGACAAATGGTGAAACCTGGCGATGTTATTGACGCAGACGTTGCCGAACTCATCGCTGTTGAATTTGGCCATACTGTTAAACGTGTTTTAGAATCTGATGTAGAGGAAGGTATCTTTAATGTAACAGATAATCCTCAAAATATGCTGCAGCGTCCCCCTGTTGTAACTATTATGGGCCATGTCGACCACGGAAAAACTTCTCTTCTGGATGCTATTCGTAAAGCAAATGTTGTTTCTGGCGAAGCAGGTGGTATTACGCAGCATATTGGTGCCTATCAAGTAGAACAAAACGGTCAAAAAATTACCTTTATTGATACACCAGGGCATGCTGCATTTACCGCTATGCGTGCCCGTGGAGCTCGTGTTACCGATATTGCCGTTCTCGTTGTGGCCGCTGATGATAGTGTCATGCCCCAAACTATTGAATCAATCAATCATGCCAAAGCTGCTGGTGTCCCTATCATTGTTGCTATCAACAAAATTGATAAACCAGCTGCGAATGCACAAAAAGTACGTACAGAACTTTTACAACATGAAGTGTTTGTTGAAACTATGGGCGGGGAAACTTTGGACGTTGAAGTTTCTGCTAAAACTGGACAAAACCTAGATAAACTTCTCGAAGCTATCCTTCTTCAAGCTGAAATGCTTGATCTGAAAGCAGATCCTCAGCGAACTGCAGAGGGCGTTGTCATTGAAGCCAAATTGGATCGTGGACGCGGATCTGTTGCAACAGTTCTTGTTCAAAAAGGTACATTACACCCTTCTGATATTATCGTTGCTGGCAATGAATGGGGTCGTGTGCGCGCTTTGATTGACGACCGTGGTCGCCATGTCAAAGAAGCTGTTCCCTCTACACCAATTGAAATTTTAGGCATGCAAAGAACACCACAAGCTGGAGATCGTTTTGCTGTTGTCACACATGAAGCAAAAGCACGCGAAATTTCTGAATACCGTCAACGATTAGCACGTGATAAAGCTGTTGCTCGACAAACGGGTTCGCGTGGTTCTCTTGAACAGATGATGACAAAATTACAAACAACTGGTGTTAAGGAGTTTTCTCTTATTATAAAAGGAGATGTGCAAGGATCAATTGAAGCAATCGCTTCAGCATTAGAGAAGCTAGGAAATGATGAGGTTCGTGCGCGTATTGTACATTCTGGTGCTGGAGGAATTACTGAAAGTGATATTTCTCTTGCCGAAGCTTCTAATTCAGCTGTGATTGGTTTTAATGTTCGAGCCAATAAACAAGCGCGTGATTTTGCTAAAACACAAGGAATTGAAATTCGTTATTATAACATCATTTACGATCTTGTTGACGATATCAAAGCCGCCATGTCTGGATTACTCTCACCAGAACAGCGAGAAACCTTCCTTGGTAATGCTGAAATCCTAGAAGTCTTTAACATTACAAAAATCGGAAAAGTTGCTGGATGTCGTGTTACAGAAGGTAAAATAGAACGAGGAGCGGGTGTTCGCCTTATCCGTGATAATATCGTTATTCACGAAGGAAAGCTAAAAACACTCAAACGCTTCAAGGATGAAGTCAATGAAGTACAAAGTGGTCAAGAATGTGGAATAGCCTTTGAAAACTATGAGGATATGCGCGCAGGAGATATCATTGAGACCTTCCGTATCGAACATATTAATCGCACATTATAAAATAATCCAATAACTTTGCCCTAGTGTAAAATGAGAAAAGTTATTGGATTATATAAACAATGTCTCTTTTTTTCCTTATCTAGATAATCAAAAAAGAGGTCTTGTGGCAAGGATAAAACTTTGATGAAAAATGCAGGGCCATCACAACGGCAACTTAGAGTAGCAGAGCAAGTACGTCACGCGGTAGCGCATATATTACAGCGTGGTATTTTGCTTGATGATATCTTGAAGGATATTGTCATTTCTGTCTCTGAAGTACGCATGTCACCAGATTTAAAAATTGCTACTTGTTTTGTATCACCTCTCAGCACTCTTAAAAATACTTCCTGTACCGATACCGATGTCGTTGATACTCTCAATAAACATAGTCGTTTTCTCCGTGGAGAAATCAGTCATATGTTGCGACAAATGAAATATATGCCTCAACTACGTTTCCGACTTGATAATAGTTTTGATAATTTTTCAAAAATTGATGCCCTACTTCGTTCGCCTGAGGTTGCGCGCGATCTTCACCATAGTGATAAAGATGAGGTTTAAAGTATGGTACAGCACCGCAAAAAAAAGGGACGTCCTGTTTCTGGCTGGGTCATATTTGATAAACCAAAGGGAATGAAATCCACAGAAGCTGTCTCACAAATCAAATGGCTCTTTCATGCACAAAAAGCAGGACATGCCGGTACGCTTGATCCTCTTGCTTCTGGTCTCTTACCCATTGCATTGGGTGAAGCAACAAAAACCGTTCCTTACGTGATGCAAGGCAAAAAAACTTACCGTTTTCATATCGCTTGGGGACAAGAGCGTTCAACAGATGATCTAGAGGGAGAAATAACCAAAACATCTCTCAAACGTCCAACTCAAGAAGAAATACTTGCTCTTCTTCCTCAATATACAGGTATTATTTTGCAAACACCTCCACAATTTTCAGCAATAAAAATTGCCGGAAATCGCGCTTATGATCTAGCGCGTGAAGGGGAAATCGTTGAAATTCCACCCCGTGAAGTGGAAATAGAAACTTTCAAGTTAATAGAAACTCCTACCAAGGAGTATTCTGTCTTTGAAATAACCTGCGGGAAAGGAACTTATGTGCGCTCTTTAGCACGCGATATGGGACGTGATCTGGGATGCTACGGGCATATTGCTGACTTAAGACGTATTACCGTCGCACCTTTTGATGAAGAGGATCTCATCACATGGGATGAACTAAAAGCAGCTAGCCCGCTAAATAAAAATACTACAGAGGAAAATAATAGTTCTTTTGAAAAAAAATTCACAACACTCGATGGGCTCTTAATTGAAACGAGCGCCGCATTGGATTGCCTCTTTCATTATACCCTTAATGAAACCCAAGCACAAAGGGTTATGAAGGGGCATTCTATACCCTTGTGTCATCACAAAATACCTCTTGATGAAGATGAAATTTGTGTCCTCTATAAGGAACAACTTCTTGCTATCGGCACCCTCGACAAAGGTCTATTTAAAGCAAAGCGGATTTTTACAATTTAATCGATTCTTTCTCCCTTTTGCGGAAAAATCATTTTTCTCTCTCAAATAAAGAAAATGTGTTGCTTTTCATTGTCTCCATTTTTCTTATTCACATCAAAAATTAAGTTAACGATACAAGCCAACACCATCATACACTTTGTCCCCCCTAATGTCACAACAGTCCTTGCATTTAAAAAGATTCATAAGCGGCATGTTATATCCCTTTTTCAATCTCTTTTTACTCACACGTTAACCTCCGTTTGTAATGTGTCAGCGAATGATTTGGATGGATTCAACCTAAACACATTTAAAATGAAATAATCCTAAGATATCTAGACTTTTACATTCAATATAAAAAACAGTTATTTATTCTTATAATCAATGTATTGGAATCATATGCATTGCATCTAACCTTAAAAACTCAAGAATCTATATCATGTTAAATCACTCATTTGATCATTACAGTACACACCTCCATAATCTCTTTTTGGCGAAAAGAATTGTTTCGAATAGAAAAACTCAAACCTTAGGATTTAAACGCATTTTAAGGATAATCCCTTCCAACTATCTATCCAATAAAAATTGATCGTTGACCACTTAAAAATGGTATCATTATGCTTACAATTGATCATTCTAATTGTCATGAAAGCATGCAAAGGTTTTGTAAAAACATCTGTAAAGAATAAGAAATTGTCAAGCTAGGGATTATCTTATCGTTGTTTTTTGTATCGAATAAAAAGCTGGTATATCTCTTCATTCCATAGTTGGTATATTTTTTATTTCATGACTTTATTTATCTGATAATACTATATTCCTTCTCTTGCTTATAAAGCAATATTCAACCCTAATACTGTAACATTTTTGAAAGAAAGATTAAAATGGTTGGTATTTTATAAACAGTTTCAACCTTCTATTCCAGATATGAGTAAAGATATATCTGGTTGAGTAATGTTTAAAAGGATAAGACAGCTTCATTTTGAAAAAATATGCAAGCAAAAACAAGCTATTTTTCATCTTACTATTATCCCTTTCATTCGACTCTACTTTTTAAATAATAGGGATTACGCTTTGTCTTACGTTCTTATTTTTCTCGTCTTTCAATATGATTATTTCTCACTCAAAATAGGACGCCTAAAATAAAAAATTGTTGTGCTGCTTATTCACATGCTTTTTTAAGAAACATTTCTCAATGCATTCGAACCTATTTCACAACAACGCTCGTAAAATATATAAAATTCATTGCGCATGGACCCATCTTTACGCTTAATAAAAATATAAGCCGATATTATCATTCTATTTTCTAATTTAAAGTGTCGTAATAAACCTTGGCACTCGAAATAGTTTATTAGAAATCCTCCTTTTTCTATTATTTCTATCATACCCACTCTTACTTATGACGCACAAGAAAATGGTTTTGATTAATGCGATATAAAGTGAGATAAACAGATTTGAAATGAGAAAAGCTTAAATTTTTGAAGACTATTACTCACCATAAAAAATGATAATTAGTCATTATAAATCAATGTATTAATTATTGGAATACCCATTTTTTTGTTGTTGCAATTATGCAAACAAATTGATCAAAATAATATTAACATAATTTAATGTTTTACAAAAAAAACTGTTTTAACCCTAAGGGAGATGATCGGAGGAGGATTTTAAAAGCATCTCATTGGCTTGGGGTATTGTTTGGCGTTCAATCATGCGGTGTACTCTTATACCGTTAGGAGCACAATTTAAATGACGCAAACGCTTATTGACTTCAGCATCCGCTTTTGTACGACGATGATTATGGCGTAAATAATCTACCCATGTTGGCATATGATAAGCCTCTGTCCAATATTCAGGTCTTTCAAGATCTCGTAAAAGGACCCATTGACGCGCACCATCGCGTAACCGAATATGGCGTCGTCGCGTCATCACTTTGAGAAATTCTTCGAGATCATTTTCATGAATTTGATAATCGATCATTATCATGATCGGGCCACTTCTTGCTTTGAGATCGAGTAATAGTTCCGGCTCTCTAAAATGATCAAGAGGATTTAAATCTATCTGAGGAATTTCTTGAATTCTAAACTTTACCCCCGCAAAAGCACCTAAAATCAAGAATAGAGAACAAACACTCAAAGCAATTGTTGGAGAATAACCATCAGCCAAAACTCCCCAGATTGCACTTCCAATAGCCATCCCCCCATAAGATGCCGTTTGATAAAGTGCTAAAGAACGAGCTACAACCCAGCGTGGTGTAGAAAGTTGTACAGATGTATTAAACAGTGATAATGCCAAAACCCAACATAAACCTGCAGGAAATAAAGCAATATGGCTTATAATCAGTGAACGACTTATTCCCAATAAAAAGCAAGAAAAGGCAAAACCAATAAATGAACTTGCAATAATTGTTTCTGAACGAAAATGATGCCGTACAAATTCATTAATAATACCTGCTGTCATGGCTCCTAACCCAAAACAACCCAGCAACGTACCATAAAGAAGAGCATTTCCTCCGAGAACTTTATGCGCAACAATTGGCAAAAGTGCTAAAATCGAAATTGCTCCTATACCAAAAAGGAACGCTCGAACCATAATACTTAAGAGATTAGGTGACATCGCAACATAACGCAAACCATCTGAAACAGCTCCTAATAGTCTTTCTCGTGGCAATGGGTTGTTTTTATAATTCGATTTCCAGAAAAATAACGCACCAATAAGAGGAATATAGCTTATAGCATTAAACAAAAAAGCAGCAGATGCACCCAAAGTTGCAATGATGGCACCACCAATCGCAGGGCCAACACTCCGCATCAAATTAAAGCCAACGCTATTCAAGCTAACAGCAGCAGGAATATTTTCCCTACTCACAATATCTCCTATCGTTGCTTGCCAAGAAGGATTATAAAAAGCCGTGCCACATCCAATCAAAAACGTAAAACATAATAAAAGCCAAGGTGTGAGAAATCCCAAATAGGCTAAAACAGCTAAACTCATGGATATGACCATCATCATAATTTGCGCGCACAACATAATTTGACGCCGATTAAAATTATCGGCTAAGGCCCCTGCCATCAAAGAAAACATAACAAGTGGTAACGTTGTCGCACTTTGAACAAGCCCAACCATGGAATGCGAGGAACTAATCAACGCCATTAACCACCCTGCTCCAACAGCCTGTATCAATCCCCCTAAATTAGAAATAAGAGTCGATGACCATAAATTTCGAAATACCGAATTACGAAAAAGTTTTAACGTTGAAATGCTCTGCATCTTTTTCCTCCAAATCGGTATTTATCATTTTTTTACCATACACACACAATAATTTTTGTATCAAAAGGATGCATAATTCTTTAAAAATTCTCATAAAATCCTCTTTAAATCAATATTTCTAAATAAAAGCCCTTGATTTAGAGAAAGACTTCAAAATGCTGTTAAGGACTAGTATTTTAACCTTCTTTCCTATATAAGAACGAGAATAGGTAAGAGTCTTCGACTCTTCTTGTTTCTTAACAGACCCTTGCTGAACGACATCTCGGCTGTGGGTGACTTTATGTTTCTTCGTTTTTTGAAAGGATAATACGATGTCGATTACAGCTGAACGTAAACAAGCTCTTGTCGCAGAATACGCAAATAAAGTTGGTGATACAGGATCACCAGAAGTACAAATTGCTGTACTTTCTGAACGTATTTCTAATTTAACAAACCACTTTAAATCTCATAAAAAAGATAACCATTCTCGTCGTGGTCTTTTGAAGATGGTGTCTCAACGCCGCCGCCTTCTTGATTATCTTAAAGGAGTTGACCAAAATCGTTATCAAACACTTATTAAGAAGTTAGGTTTGCGTCGCTAAAAGAAAAATGGGGGTGGTATTTAAAAAAACCACCCATTTTTTTCAACGTGTTTCTTTCAGTTAAAATTTTTAAAAACTGATAAGTTATTATGGGATAGGATTGCTTACCATTTCACACTTAATGCGGTTTTCTTCTTTTTTTCACCAAAAAGATAGAAGTAACTTGTTGTCTACCCCAGAGATTGAAAATATGCTACGCACAACCAGAATTTGAGCAATCAAAGATTTAAACACTGGTCATTAAGGATAAAAAATGTTTAAAACGCACAAGATAGAAATTGAATGGGCCGGGCGTCCGCTCACCCTTGAGACAGGGAAAATAGCGCGTCAAGCTGATGGTGCTGTGATTGCCACCTATGGAGAAACGATTGTCTTAGCAACCGTTGTATCAGCCAAAAGCCCAAAGCCAGACCAGGACTTTTTTCCACTCACCGTTAATTATCAAGAAAAATCCTATGCTGTTGGTAGAATACCTGGTGGCTATTTGAAACGTGAAAGTCGGCCAAGTGAAAATGAAACTTTAGTTTCACGTTTGATTGATCGTCCAATTCGTCCCCTCTTCGTTGAGGGTTATAAAAATGATACA
Organism: Bartonella sp. AP58NXGY; assembly: GCF_042195785.1. Lineage (NCBI taxonomy): Bacteria > Pseudomonadati > Pseudomonadota > Alphaproteobacteria > Hyphomicrobiales > Bartonellaceae > Bartonella > Bartonella sp. AP58NXGY. The sequence continues at coordinate 65,076 of NZ_JBHIOY010000006.1, forward strand.
CAAGTCATTGTTTCCGTTATACAGCATGATCTCGAAAATAATCCCGATATCCTTGCAATGATTGCATCCTCTGCCGCATTGACCCTATCAGGTGTTCCTTTCATGGGGCCTATAGCTGGTGCTCGCGTTGGCTATTGTAACGGACAATATGTTCTCAATCCTCATATCGATGAAATGCCGGAATCCAAACTTGATCTTGTTGTGGCTGGAACAGAAAGTGCTGTATTGATGGTTGAATCAGAAGCACAAGAATTACCGGAAGATATCATGTTGGGCGCCGTAATGTTTGGTCACAAAGGACTTCAACCTGTTCTTGATGCCATCATCAAACTTGCTGAAGTTGCTGCAAAAGATCCTCGTGATTTTGTTCCTGAAGATCTTTCTAGTCTTGAAAAAGCGATGCAGAAAATGGCAGAACAGGATATACGAAAAGCTTACACAATTACTGATAAGCAAGAACGTTACGCCGCAATTGATGCTCTAAAAACAGAAATTATCAGTAAATTTATGCCAGAAACAGAAGACGACTGTCAATTCAGTACAGACCAAATTGCAACCGTCTTTAAACAATTGCAAGCAAAAATTGTTCGTGGAAACATTCTTGATACTCAAAAGCGTATTGATGGACGCAATCTTTCTACCGTGCGCCCTATCCAATCAGAAGTAAGTATTTTACCCCGCACACATGGATCCGCACTCTTTACCCGCGGAGAAACACAAGCTATTGTCGTTGCAACCCTAGGAACGGGTGAAGATGAACAATATGTTGATTCTTTAACGGGTATGTATAAGGAAACATTCCTCCTTCATTACAATTTTCCACCATTTTCAGTGGGTGAAACAGGACGCCTTGGTTCTCCTGGTCGTCGTGAAATTGGACATGGCAAATTGGCATGGAGGGCAATTCACCCCATGTTGCCAAATAAAGAATCTTTTCCTTATACCATTCGTGCTGTCTCAGAAATTACTGAATCCAATGGATCTTCTTCTATGGCAACGGTTTGTGGAACGTCACTTGCTCTCATGGATGCTGGTGTTCCTCTAGCACGCCCTGTTGCTGGTATTGCTATGGGCTTGATTAAAGAAGGAGAACGCTTTGCTGTTCTTTCTGATATTTTAGGAGATGAAGATCATCTTGGAGATATGGATTTTAAAGTCGCAGGAACAGAAAATGGTATTACTGCCTTGCAAATGGATATCAAAATTGATGGTATTACCGAAGAGATTATGAAAATTGCGCTTGAACAAGCTAAAGGTGGCCGAATCCATATCCTTAAAGAGATGGCGAAAGCTTTAACCAGTGCGCGTGCTGAGCTGAGTGAGTTTTCTCCACGAATCGAAGTTATGAATATTTCTGTCGATAAAATCCGTGATGTTATCGGCTCTGGCGGTAAAGTTATTCGGGAAATCGTGGAACAAACTGGAGCAAAAATTAATATTGAAGATGATGGTACCATTAAAATTGCTTCTGCTGATGCTAAAACCATTGAAGCGGCAAAACGCTGGATCCATTCTATTGTCGATGAGCCTGAAGTTGGTGCTATCTACCAAGGAACAGTTGTAAAAACTGCAGAATTTGGTGCATTTATAAACTTCTTTGGTTCTCGTGATGGACTCGTTCATATCTCTCAGCTTGCATCAGAACGCGTCACCAAAACAACCGATATTGTAAAGGAAGGTGATAAAGTTTGGGTTAAATTAATGGGCTTTGATGAACGTGGAAAAGTTCGGTTATCAATGAAGCTCGTTGATCAAACAACCGGAAAGGAAATCACCGGTGATAAAGCGATGAATGAAGAAAAGTTCGTGGATGAAAAAAAACAACCTGAAAATAAGCGCCGCCGTAAGAAAAAAGAAGAGTAAGCCTTTCTTCTTATCGTAATCATGAAATGCCATCCCAACATTGGAATGGCATTTTTCTTTGAAAGAGCCTTATGTGTTATTATTTTTGCCTTTTGAAAATCATGAACTCCCGTATCCAGATCCAAGCCAATGTTGGCTAAGTTTCGGTTTAACAGAAGTTCCAGCTCAAAAATGGGCGCAAAATTTAAAAATTATTACGCCTTGGCGACCAGATTTTTTAAAATTTGTCGATACTCAATTTCACTGCTCTCCTCAAATAGATAAAACTTTCAACTATGATGGTGCATTTTTACATTTGAGCAAATATCGTGGTTTTAATCAAAATTGTTTTCTTGATTTATTAGAATGCGTTAAACCCAATGGATGGATTGTAATCAGTGGGAATAAAACTGCTGGTGCTGCTTCAATGATGAAATGGGTCAAAACAATTGTTCCCATCACCAATAAATTGTCTAAAAATCATGGTCTGGTATTTTGGTTGCAAGTTCCTCAACAAATTGAGAGACATAACATTGCGCAATTGCGCTCACCACCGCTCACTTTTGGTAAATTTCAAACCACTTCTGGTATGTTCTCACACGGACGTATTGATCCAGGGTCTGCTGCGCTTGCTTCTTATATGCTCAAAGTTATTTCTGGAAAAACAGCTGATTTTGGTGCTGGATGGGGCTTTCTTTCTCATGTTGCACTCGAAAGCAATGTAAAACTTACATCTCTTGATCTCTATGAAGCAGACTACAACGCTTTGAGAGCAGCAAAACAGCACCTTAAAGACATAACAGCTCCTTTTCCAATTCATTTTTATTGGCATGACCTCGTGCATGAACCTGTCACAAATCTGTATGATACAATCATTTCAAATCCACCGTTTCATACGCAACAAACGACAGATGTTTCATTAGGAAAACATTTTATTATAAATGCTGCAAAGAGCCTAAAACCAAGGGGCAATCTGCTTCTTGTTGCAAACCGCCACCTCCCTTATGAAACATTGTTAAAAGATATTTTCCACACAGTATTGATACATGAACAAGCCCATGGTTTTAAAATTATCGAAGCACGAAAATAAACAAAACGAGCAATAACTTTCAAAGAATAAAACGTGAAAGATCGATATCAGCAGCAAGTTCACCAATAGATTTTCTCACATAAGCAGCATCAATTTTAAATGATGTTCCAGCTCTGTCAGGCGCGGTGAAAGAAATTTCATCCAAAACGCGCTCCATCACCGTTTGCAAACGACGTGCTCCTATATTTTCAATCCTTGCGTTTAAATCTACAGCAATATCTGCTAAAGCATCAATAGCATCATCTGTAATTTCCAAATGAACCTCTTCCGTTGCCATAAGAGCGATATATTGTTTAATCAAACTAGCTTCTGGTTCTGTTAAAATGCGTCGTAAATCTTCCCTTGTTAAAGGGTTGAGCTCCACACGGATGGGCAAACGTCCTTGAAGTTCCGGTAATAAATCAGATGGCTTGGAAACATGAAATGCACCTGAGGCAATAAAAAGAATATGATCGGTTTTTATTTGCCCATATTTTGTAGCAATTGTTGTTCCTTCAACCAAAGGCAAAAGATCCCGTTGAACGCCCTCACGCGAAACCGCAACACTTGCTCCACCATCCCTGGTTGCAATTTTATCAATCTCGTCGATAAAAACAATACCGTCATTTTCAGCAACACGAAGCGCCTCTTGAATAATTTGCTCCTGATCAAGGAGTTTTTCAGATTCATCATCAATGAGCGGCTTAAAAGCATCTCTTACTGTCGTCTTACGGACTTTTGTACGACTGCCCATTTTTCCCAAAATATCTGATAAATTCATAATACCCATTTGCGCCCCAGGCATACCAGGAATATCAAAAGTTGAAGCACTACTGCTATTATTATCGGCGACTTCAATTTCAATCTCTTTTTCATCCAATTCACCTTCACGCAATTTTTTACGAAAACTATCACGAGTAGTAGGACTTGCTGTTTTACCAACAAGGGCGTCTAAAACACGCTCTTCAGCATTCACGTGAGCCTTTTCTTTTATTTCATCCCGTTTCTTTTCACGTACAAGAGAAATGGCAATTTCAACAAGATCTCGAATAATTTGTTCAACATCACGTCCCACATAACCAACTTCAGTAAATTTAGTCGCTTCTACTTTAACGAAGGGTGCTCCAGAAAGTTTTGCTAATCGACGTGCAATACCTGTTTTACCAACACCTGTTGGCCCTATCATTAAAATATTTTTTGGCATAACTTCTTCACGCATCGGCTCATCAAGCTGTTGTCTACGCCACCGATTGCGCAGTGCAATAGCTACAGAACGTTTGGCATCATTTTGGCCAATAATAAAACGATCAAGTTCAGAAACAGTCTCACGAGGGGAAAATACAACACACATTTAAATAGCTTTCTCTAAAGAAGATAATTCTGCATCCAATGTTTCAATTGTGAAATGATCATTGGTGTAAACACAAATTTTAGCGGCAATAGCCATAGCTTTACGAGCAATGGTTTCTGCATCCAAATCCAAGTCCATGAGTGCCCGCGCTGCCGAAAGCGCAAAATTTCCTCCAGAGCCAATTGCCATAACCCCATCTTCTGGTTCTAAAACATCACCCAACCCTGTTAAAGCCAAAGTTACTTTCTTATCAGCCACGAGCATCATTGCTTCAAGACGACGCAAATAGCGATCTGTTCGCCAATCTTTTGCAAGTTCTACACAGGCACGCATAAGTTGATCAGGATATTGCTCAAGCTTTGTTTCCAATCTTTCTAGTAATGTGAAAGCATCTGCCGTAGCACCTGCAAAACCAGCAATAACCACTCCGCTTTTGCCAAGACGACGGACTTTACGTGCATTGCCCTTCATAATCGTCTGTCCAAGAGAGACCTGACCGTCGCCAGCCATCACGACTTTGTCACCTTTTCGTACCGTAATAATCGTTGTGCCATACATTATGTCTGGCTTATGTTCTGTCATAAGGAGACTCCTTAATATTAACTTATCTTTTTAATATTGTCTTTTCATACAATGTAAAACCCTATTACTATTGTCCTATTTAAGAACATATATAGTAAAACACAATGATTGAGCATAACTCAATTTGTTAAAATTGAAAAAATGATATCATTGTTGTCAATGTAAATTACTGCTAAATAGCTTTATGTAAACAGTTTATACCCTTTAGAGGAAAATTATGAAAAAAATAGCTATAGGAACCTTAGGTGGAACAATTGCAATGACTGCTGATAATTTTGGCCACATGCAACCAACTTTAACCTCAGATGACCTCATAAAAAATGTTCCTAATTTAAATGACGTTGCTGATATTCATGCACAAACATTAATACAAATCCCAAGTGGATCTTTATCTTTTAAAATTCTTTTTGAAATAATCGCGTGGGCAAAACAACAAATAAACGCTGGCGCAGAAGGTATTGTTTTAACGCAAGGTACTGATACTCTGGAAGAAACAGCTTTTTTTCTTTCTCTTTACTGGAAGGAAGCTGAACCACTCATTATAACCGGTGCTATGCGTATGCCTCATGAAGCAGGCGCTGATGGACCAGCTAATATTTTAGCAGCAACTCGCGTTGCGGCAGCCCCACAAAGTCGTAACAGAGGCGTTCTCGTTGTCATCAATGATACAATTCATTCACCTTATTGGCTCTATAAAAGCCATACCGTCAAAGTCGAAACATTTCAATCAGGTCTTGCAGGTGTTTTAGGAACTATTTTAGAGGGAAAACTCATTTATTTCAATGATCAAAAATTTTTCCCGACAACATTTGATCTTCCCCAAAACCACGATCATCAAATTGCACTCCTCTATTCCTCTTTATCTTCTGATGCACAATTAATGAAACTCTGCCTCGAAAGTGGGTATTATGCTGGGCTTGTTATCGCCGGTTTTGGTGCAGGACACTGTAGTTTTCAAGCGGCAGACCTCGTACAACAATATGCACAAAAAATACCAATCATTATTGCTAGTCGTTGTTGTAATGGCTCCACAACTCGTATAACTTATGGCTATAAAGGCTCAGAAATCGATATGATTGCTTCTGGTGCGCTCATGTCTGGTTATTTATCAGCCGTAAAAGCGCGTCTACTTTTATGGGCTTTTTTGGCGCAAGGGTACTCATTGGAACAAATCCGTATAGATTGGAATGACTGGACGATAAGCTAACAAAAAATGACCTATTATCTTGAAGAAGAGAGCATGAAAAACAAAATTTACTTGAATACAAAGCCGTTCACATGTCCGTTCTTAATCGATTGCTGCGGCAAAAAAATTCTCGACCAATAAAAATGATTGATACGACTATACAAAAAATTAATCAGGAAAATAATCTGGTCAAATCCATTTCTGACCGATATTCCCCCTACCGTGTCTTTACTGCACAACAATGGTCAGAGTTTCGTGCGGATACACCTCTTACTTTGACTTTTGATGAAATTAAACGTTTACGCTCTATGGATGATCCTATCGATCTTGAGGAAGTTCAACGCATTTATCTTTCTTTATCGCGTTTGTTATCATGCCATGTTGAAGCCGTACAGGAACTTTTTCACAAACGTCAGAAGTTTCTCCATCAAGAAGAAACGAGGAAAACGCCTTTTATTATTGGAATTGCTGGTTCTGTAGCCGTAGGAAAATCAACCACCGCTCGCATTCTTCAAGAACTATTGAAAAGATGGACATCTAGTCTTAAAGTTGATCTGATCACAACGGATGGTTTTCTCTATCCTAACGCAATCTTACAGCAAAAAAATCGTATGAATCGTAAAGGATTTCCTGATTCCTATGACATTAAAAAATTGTTATGCTTTCTTTCTGCTATAAAAGCAGGTGTCGGAAATGTTCGTGCCCCGCTTTACTCACATATGATCTATGACGTTCTAGAAAACCAAACAATTACCATTGACCATCCTGATATTTTAATTGTTGAAGGTATTAATGTATTACAGGTCAGTGATCTTCCTAAAGATGGGAAAGCCATTCCTTTCGTATCAGATTTTTTTGATTTTTCGATTTATGTCGATGCTGAAACAGAAGTCATTCGTCACTGGTATTTGGAACGTTTTAAGCGTTTGCGTAAAACAGCTTTCCAAAATCCTGAATCCTATTTTCATCGTTATGCCCACCTCAATGAAAAAGAAGCCTCAAAAATTGCTGAGGATCTTTGGCAAACGATTAATTTAAAAAATTTACAAGAAAATATATTGCCAACACGACCAAGGTCCAATCTCATTCTACGAAAGGGAAAAAATCATTTGGTCGAGTATGTCGCACTTAGACGACTATAAGGACTTCATAACTATGCATCACCACTCCATTCATTTTACCTCAACGCGTATCGATAACAGTTGCCCTATCATCTTGGTAAATCAAAGAAGTCTTGCCAACTTATCACTTGATGCGTCAACAACAGCATGGATAAAAGTGAATGACTTTACTGGAAAAGAAGGACAAATACTCTTTGTTCCTCACGAAACGGGGCATTTAAAAAAAGTTTTATTTGGAATTGGCAATGGTAACGACCCCTTTATCACAGGACTTCTTGCTCAAAAGCTTCCTGCTGGTCAATGGCATTTAGAAGGTGAAAGCTCTGATGAAATAAATGCCTATCTTGGATTGGCATTCGGCAGTTATCAATTTAATCGCTATCGTCAAAATTCTTCTTTCAAATCATTATCCATCCATGTCAATGAGGTCGTTGATCTTAATGAACTCCAACGAATTTATGAAGCTGTCTTCTTTGTCCGTGATCTCATTAATATTCCAGCCAATGATATGAACCCTGATACTCTCGAAAAAGAAGTACGACAACTAGGAAAAATTTATGGTGCTCATGTCCAAAGTATTTGTGGAGATGATCTCTTAACCCATAACTTTCCGATGATTCATGCCGTAGGACGAGCAGGCAGTACTCCACCACGACTGATTGAGTTACTCTGGGGCCAAGAACATCATCCTAAAATAACCTTGGTTGGCAAAGGCGTAACTTTTGATACTGGAGGACTCGATATTAAATCAGCCAATAACATGTTGCTTATGAAAAAAGATATGGGCGGTGGAGCAAACGCTTTGGGATTGGCTAAACTTATCATGGATGCAAAATTGCCCTTCCGTCTCCGTGTTTTGATTCCAGCCGTAGAAAATGCAATTTCTGCCAATGCTTACCGACCAGGTGATATTCTCAAAAGTCGTAAAGGCTTAAGTGTTGAAGTGGGCAATACAGATGCTGAAGGGCGACTTGTCCTTGCTGATGCACTCGCCTATGGTGATGAAGAAAGTCCACAATTCATGCTTTGCATGGCTACTTTAACAGGAGCAGCACGTATAGCATTAGGACCAGATCTTCCCGCATTTTATTGTAATGATTCAATATGGGCACAACAAATTTCTGAATCTGCTCACGCTGTTTTTGATCCTCTTTGGCAAATGCCCCTTTGGAAACCTTACCAAGAGATGTTATCATCACCAATTGCTGACCTTAACAATGTAACTGGAAATAGCTTTGCTGGCTCTATAATCGCTGCTTTATTTCTTAATTCTTTTGTTGAAAAAACTGAACATTTTGCCCATTTCGACCTTTATGGATGGGTTCCAAAAGAAAAACCAGGGTATCCTATTGGTGGATCAGCGCAAACTATTCGTACCCTTTATAATATTTTTAAAAAATGAAGTTTAACACAAAATATCCACAAAGATGGACAATTTTGCAGTTTTAGGAACAATTGCTATCGTATTAAACTCTGTTCTTGGTTTTATTGGAAGATAAAAATCTTACCAAGACAGTTTTCGTGAGTCTTCTTAAAGGTGAGACGCCCAAAAATGGAAAGCAAAAAAATGATCTCTAAAGACCCAAGACTTTATGCATTCAGAGATGATCTAGCAGATCAACGTCTTGAAAAAGAAATTACAGCTCAGCGCTTTGTTCAAGGTGAAAAAAGACGCGTTAATACAGCGATCGCTGGACTTTTTAAAGAAAATAATAAAAAAAGTGAAAGACAAACAGAATGCTTATTCGGAGAAGAACTTCTTATTTTTGAACAAGGGGAAACAATGTCGTGGGGACAATCACTCAAAGATGGTTATGTCGGTTATATTGATACAAAAGCTCTTTGTACATCAACCATAAAACAAACACATGTGGTTTCAGTACCACGCACATTTAAATATTTACACGCTGACTTACGTGGACCGATAGAGTCCCCTTTATCTATGGGAAGCAAAGTCAGTGTTGTTGATGAAATTGAAGTCTGTGATACAACGTATTCTATTCTTGAAAATGGAAACGCTATCATTACGAGCCATCTCAGCCCCATTGGACGTGTATACGAAGATTATGTTACTGTTGCAGAAACCTTTATTCATACACCTTATCTTTGGGGTGGTGTCAGCGGTTTTGGAATTGATTGTTCGGGACTCACCCAACTCTCTATGATGATGACCGATCAAATAGTTTTACGAGACACCGATATGCAGCAAGAAACTATAGGTAAGCTTCTTACAGACACTGATAAACTTCAACGAGGCGATTTGGTTTTTTGGAAAGGTCATGTGGCTATTATGGTTGATCATGAAAATATTATTCACGCTAATGGTTTTTCTATGGACGTTATGATCGAGCCATTGGAAGAAGCAATTACGCGTATCGCTAAAAAAAATCAATATCCCATCGCAAAACGTCGCCCAATTCAAAAAACTTAATACATGCCTCCTATAAAAAATTAATTGAATGTTTTTTATTATACAACAAATTGATTTATAAGGATAATTATCCATTATTCACTCTGTGTCAAGCCTTCTAAATATCGTAAAATTCTTTCATTTCAAATCGGTTTTTATGTTGAATCAATCAAAATCGCTTGCTTGTTCATCACAAGCAAAACTGATGTATAAGTAAAAATATCCCTTCTGAATGCTCTCAAATGCCAAGAGCTATCATAATAACATTGGGACCAACTTACTCCTTCATAAGCGTAAGGGTAGTGGTGCTCAATAGATTTTATATTATAAGGCTTTACCGTTATACCATTCACGAATGCCGGCACGAAAATTGCGAGATGTCTCTTTTAAACAACCCCGTAAATATGCAACACAATAGCGTTCTATATTACGTAAGGGATATGTCCCTCTTAATCAAAAGCAACATTTTTGATCTTTTCTTAAAGTTCATATTCATTTAGAAATCTTTATCAATATTCGCCTATCTTTAAATACTGAGAAAACTCATCGACCGTCTTACTGAAGAACTTTCATTAAAATATCATATAGTCAATTATAAATCGTATTACATAACTTAAATAAGAGTTCCTAATATTATCGTATTTTACTATTTCAAATACCTTTATTACAAGTCAATAGAGAAATAAGCGTATTATTTAAAAAAAATGAAAATAAAGATTACTACGCAGATTTATTATTTCTTTTCTATTCAGTTTTATGTTTTTTTAAATATACAAAAATAATATATCCCTTATTTATATACTTACTTAGGTAGCTTTTTCTTCATCTCTCATACCATAGATATGTATGATATATAGTTCTCTAAGAAGTCTTATTTTCATGTTTTCTTTTATATTTAATCATTCATTAACCGTATGTTTTATTTTTTTTAAAATTATTTTTTAAATTACATACCACTCTTTTTATTCGTACGTTATTGAACATTTTTTTGATTGGGAAATCGTATAACATCAAGAAAAATAAAACTTATGATTACAAAACAATACGTTATTATATAATATATGTATTACATATGATAATTAAGTTTTTGGTCATGTAAAACAATCTCTAACAATAAACACAAAGTGTTCTTTTTTAAAGCATTTTTTGAAATTTTTCCTATTATCGATACCTTATGAAATAAATACTCCTAATATCTCTCAGTGCATCGAAGACAATCTCTCAATGATACAAGTGAAAAATATAAATCCATTATCTGCCACCATTTTTATGCTTATAAAGCGTGCAAAGGCATCATTATATACTTTGCTAATTCTCAATGTTGCGATAACCCTTGGCTATTGGAGAGTGTTCTTTCAGCACGTATTTTATTTCTTTCTTAAATAATTTTATCCACCTGACCCGCCCCGCTTGGAACGTGAAAAAGAATGATTTTGATTAATTTAAAATAAGACAGTTTTGAAATGAGAAAATTTTTTACGACCCTGGACTTCCCTATTCAACATAAAAAATTATAAATTATCATTATAACTCAATATACTGATTTATAATTTAAGCAATATTTCCTTCTTATAACACATCAAAGAAGATGACTTTTTAATACCTGAACCAATGGCTTATCAGCATCAGGCATCGGGTATTTATCAAGATCACCAATAAAAACCCATGATAAGTTTTGCCCTTCTCGCCCTTGCGCAATGCCCTCATAATGGTCACAAAGATACAATGGCATTAAGAGATGAAACGTTTTATAGCTATGACTTGCAAATGTTAAAGGATGCAAATTATTTGGTTGAACATAAATACCAAGCTCTTCCTCTAGTTCACGAATCAATGATGCTTCCGGAGTTTCACCTTGCTCAACCTTGCCACCAGGAAACTCCCATAAACCAGCTAGTGATTTTCCTTCAGGACGCTTAGTTAGCAAAACACGATTATTCTGATCGAACAATGCGCATGCAACAACAAGAAGAATGGAACTTTTTATATACATATTACTCGCCAATAGGGATCATAAAGATAACTGTCTTTATCTATCATATCCCCCCTGCTCCTAAAAGAACTTACATCCTTCATTTTTTCTAAAAAATAATAAGCTATTAAATATAAAATGCATCCGTTAACTTCTATAATTGCTGTTGATCATAACGTACTCTTTTGTTAAATCGCAAGACCAAACTGTCGCTGTACCATTACCCAAACCGATATCAACACGAATTGTGATATGCTTACCTTGCATATAAGTACCTATTGTCTCTTCACAATACTCAGAATCTCGTTCGCCATTGATCGCCACACGATGTTCACCAAACCAAATTGTCAACAGATCACGCTCTACTTCAATACCTGCCTTACCTACCGCCATAACCACCCGCCCCCAATTGGCATCTTCACCGGCAATAGCCGTTTTTACAAGTGGCGAATTTGCAATTGACAAAGCAATCGTTTTTGCAGCATCGTTTGTTGTAGCACCAATTACATTAACCTCAATTAAATGACGAGCACCTTCACCATCACAAACAATTTGTAATGCAAGCTCGTGCAAAAGTGCACTCAAGTGCTTTGAGAATACTTCATAACGCGGATCTGTTTTACATCTAATGCAGGGAAAATGTTCTTTTCCTGTCGCAAACAACATAAGCGTATCTGAAGTTGAGGTATCACTATCAACAGTAATTGAATTAAAAGAACCCTCAACTGCCTCTGATAACATGGATTGGAGTGCATCCGAAGAAATAGTAGCATCACTTACAACAAAAGAGAGCATTGTCGCCATATCGGGCGCAATCATACCAGCACCTTTTGCAATTCCATTAATGGTAACAGTCTCTCCCCCACAGTCAAAAGTGCGCGTCGCAAGTTTTGGAAATGTGTCCGTTGTCATTATGGCTTTTGCAGCTTCCAACCAGTTTTCTTCTTTTGCTGTCTCTGTCATACTTGGTAAAAGATTGATAATACCCGAGGCATCCATTGGCTCACCAATAACACCTGTGGAAGCTATAAAAACTTCATTTTCTCTAACCTTTAAAACATTCGCTGCTGCACAAATAATTGCATTGGTTGTGTGCTTTCCTTTGCTTCCTGTAAAAGCATTTGCATTTCCAGAATTCACAACAACACCTCTAGCAACCCCATGAGGAAGCGATGCGCGACAATGCTCTACAGGAGCAGATGGACATTTAGAACGTGTAAAAACGCCTGCCACACTCGCTGGCTCATCGAATATAATCAAAAGAAGATCTGTACGACCTTTATATTTAATCCCAGCTTCAGCTGTTGCTATCCGTACACCAGATAAGGGAGAAAGCTCCTGGATCTTTTGAGGCGACAAAGGAGAGATTTTCAAAACCACAATATGCTTTCTATAAAACAAATGAAATGATTGCAGATCAATAACCTCTCATAGACAACTGCTAGACTTTTTGAACAAAACCAACCTAGCAAATTATCTATTAAAGAGGCTATCTACTTATTTTCCTAGCTATTCCGTATCTTCTTCATCGGACGTCTCATCGGGAAGCAGCGTCCCATTTTGATGAAGCGATTCCATGATTTTTGTAACATTAGGATCAGGGTATTTCACATCTATCTTACTACGTAAATCAACAATCAGTTCTTGATAGCGCTTTTTTATCAGCTGTGTACGCAACATTTCTTTAACATCATCAAATGCAGGAGGTTGTTTTACACGACGATCTTCTAATTTAATAATATGCCAACCAAAAGGACTTTCAACGGGTTGTTTCGTGTATTCGCCAACTTTTAAACCAAATGCTGCATCTTCAAAAGGCTTAACCATTTGACCATGGCTAAAATAACCAAGATCACCTCCAACAGCAGCGGAACCATCTGTTGAACTTTTCTTTGCAATCTCTTCAAAATTTTCACCTTTATTTAAATGCTTAATGATAGCTTCTGCTTCTTTTCTCGTTTTGACCAAAATATGACGTGCTTTAACCTCATCCTCTTTAGGTAAAGCAGCGACTTCCTGCTTATAAAGAGCTTCCAAATCAGTATCCGATATTTTGTCAACAATCGTCTGTTTAAAATAAAGCTGTTGAAGAACATTATCACGCATAACTGCCATACGTTTATCGTAAGCTTCTGTCTTATCAAGACCCTTGCTTCTTGCTTCTTTTGCAAGTGCTTGCATATCCAAATAAGCTTTTAAGACCATAATACGACGTTGTTCATCAGGAAAACGTGCTAAATTAGGATTTATTTCAAGTGCTAAATCATCCAATTGACCTGCTGTAATATCCTTCCCGTCAATAACTGCCATAACATGAGAAGGAGAAATTGCTTTTTCAGAAGCTTTCTCCAAAGTTTTTAAATCATTCGATGGTGAATTCACACCTTCTTGGGCTTTCACCCCTAAACTTGTACTTGCCAATAAAGTTGATGCTAAAAACAGCGTGATAAAGTTGAATTTCATAAATATACTCCTTAAAAATGAAGGCAGGTTCAAGATTCCAATTTTCTTTACCATAACACTTTATTCTTTAAATATAGAGAAATAAATTAGTAATTTCATTGTAAAAAGTATAAAATCGTTCTTTTATCTCAGTTTCTACAACCCTATTTAATGCAAATGAAAAACATGATCATAGAGAAAAATGACATATTGTATCTTCAATTACTTTGTATTGTATCAGTTAAATAGCATACCTAAAGTTGACATAGCGCGCTTAGCCTCTTATCTCTACGTTACAATTAAAATGGAAAATTGCACACCAGCAAGTATAATGGTACCATCTGCATTTCATTATATCTCTAATGATATCAGAAAACTTAAAGAAAATGTAGAGAATGGGGAAAACGTATGAATTACCCAACAAAAGTGACAATAATTAAAAGAAAGGGCCAGTGATGGTCGGTTTAGGTGTTTTTGCACGTAAATTTTTTGGTTCAGCTCATGAGCGACGCCTCAAAGCACTCCGCCAAAAAGTTGCACAAATTAATGCTTTGGAAGAACAATTCGTAAAATTAAGTGATGAGCAACTTTGCCAAAAAACAGATGCTTTTCGTAAACGTCTTAGTGAAGGTGAAAGTATTGATTTACTCTTACCAGAAGCTTTCGCAACCGTTCGTGAAGCAGCAAAACGTGTTTATGACATGCGTCCTTTTGACGTACAACTTATTGGTGGAATGGTCCTTCACGAATGTGGCATAGCTGAAATGCGTACTGGTGAAGGTAAAACATTAATGGCCACTCTACCAATTTATCTCAATGCATTGGAAGGTAAAGGCGTTCATGTTGTGACAGTAAACGATTATCTCGCCAGTCGTGATGCTGAAACAATGGGGAAAGTTTTTAGTTTTCTAGGACTTACAACGGGTGTGATTCTCCATGATCTTGATAGTGATGCTCGCCGCAAAGCCTATGCATGTGACATCACCTATGCCACAAATAATGAACTAGGTTTTGATTATTTACGTGATAATATGGCCTTTGATCATAGTCAAATGGTCCAACGTGGACATCATTATGCAATTGTCGATGAGGTGGATTCTATTCTCATTGATGAAGCCCGTACGCCCCTTATTATTTCTGGTCCTCTAGAAGATCGTACTGACTTCTATAACCTTATTGATACATTTATTCCTGCCTTAACTCCAGAAGACTATGAAATAGACGAAAAACAAAAAACATCGACCTTTACCGAAGTTGGTACTGAAAAAATTGAAAAAATGCTCGAACAAGCTGGGTATCTTAAAGGTGAAAGTCTTTATGACATAGAAAATGTCGCTATCGTTCATCATGTTAATAATGCTCTAAAAGCTCATAAACTGTTTGCTCGCGATAAAGATTACATTGTTCGCAATGATGAAATCATTATTATTGACGAATTTACGGGGCGAATGATGCCTGGGCGGCGTTATTCTGAGGGACTTCATCAAGCGTTAGAAGCTAAAGAGCATGTTGCTATTCAACCAGAAAATCAGACACTTGCTTCTATCACTTTCCAAAATTACTTCCGTATGTATAGAAAATTATCTGGCATGACTGGAACTGCAACAACAGAAGCCGAAGAATTCAGAAATATTTATGGTCTTGATGTTGTCGAAGTCCCTACAAATTTGCCAATACAACGTATTGATGAAGATGATGAGATTTATCGAACAGCAGAAGAGAAATATCGGGCAATTGTGCGTGATATCCGTCAAGCACACGAAAAAGAACAGCCTATTCTTGTTGGAACAACCTCTATTGAAAAGTCAGAACAATTGGCAGAGCGTTTGCGAAAAGAAGGCATTACCGATTTTAGAGTCTTAAATGCTCGCTATCACGAACAAGAAGCATACATCATTGCGCAAGCAGGCGTTCCTGGAGCTCTCACCATTGCAACCAACATGGCAGGACGCGGTACGGATATACAGCTTGGTGGTAATGTTGAAATGCGCATCCGACAAGAGTTACAGGATATCCCCGAAGGTCCAGAACGGACAGCTAAAATTGAAGAAATAAAAAAAGATGTCAAGCAACTTAAAGAAAAAGCTTTAGCGGCTGGAGGGCTTTATGTTATCGCTACTGAACGTCATGAAAGCCGTCGTATTGATAACCAGCTTCGTGGACGTTCTGGTCGCCAAGGCGATCCTGGTCGCTCAAAATTCTTTCTCTCTCTTCAAGATGATCTTATGCGTATCTTTGGCTCCAACCGTATGGATGGTATGCTGCAAAAACTTGGATTGAAAGAAAATGAAGCTATTATCCATCCATGGATTAATAAAGCCCTTGAAAAAGCACAAAAAAAGGTCGAAGCACGAAACTTTGAAATTCGTAAAAATCTACTAAAATATGATGATGTCATGAATGATCAACGCAAGGTTATTTTTGAACAGCGTATGGAGGTCATGAACGCAGATGATTTATCAGAAATGATCCTTGAAATGCGCAATGAAGTCGTAGAGGATCTCGTAGAGGCTTATATTCCTTCAGGGACATATTCTGAAAAGTGGGACGTAAAAGCTCTCGAAGAAGAACTTCAACAACTCTTTAATCTCGAACTTCCAGTGGAAGAATGGGCAAAAGAAGATGGAATTGCTGAGGAACAAATTTTAGAGCGTATCTCAGATGCCGTTACAAAACTTGAAAATGATCGTACTGAACGATATTCTCCAGAAGTTATGGCTTATTTTCATAAAGCAGTATTGCTCGAAACTATTGACACGTTATGGCGCGAACATCTGGTAAGTTTAGACCATTTGCGTTCTGTTGTTGGGTTTCGTGGTTATGCGCAGCGGGATCCACTCAATGAATATAAGACAGAATCATTTGAACTCTTTCAAAATATGTTGAAAAATTTGCGCAGAATTGTCACTTCTAAACTTATGCGCTTTGAAATTATTCAACAACCCACAGAACCAACCATGCCTAAGCAAACGGATGCTGTTTCATCCGTCTTTAATGATCAAAGTCAAGAAAATGCTCCCACTTTATGGGCACGATCACAAGAAAATAGATTTGTTAATCCACAAGATCGTGACCCTAACGATATAACTACATGGGGGAAAGTTGGACGTAATGAGCGTTGTCCTTGCGGTTCAGAGAAAAAATACAAACACTGTCATGGAGCCTTTGTTTGAAAAGTAAACTATGCAAATGAATAAAAAGCGAAATTATGAGCAAGAATTGCGCACAGCTGGTTTAAGAGTAACACGTCAACGACGTGTTATTCTTGATATTTTGACGGATACAAATGATCATCCCAATGCATTTGAAATTTTTCAGCGTGCAAACAAAATAGATTCGAATATTTCACTCTCAACGGTTTATCGAACCATGAAAATATTAGAAGGAAATGGAACAATTCATCGCCATAGCTTTAGTGGTGGTCCATCTCGTTTTGAGCAAGCAGATGGGCAACATCATGATCATCTCATTGATATAGAAACAGGACAAGTTATCGAGTTTCATTCTGATGTTATTGAAAAGCTGCAAGAGGAAATTGCAAAATCCCTTGGCTATGATATTATTCATCATCGCCTTGAACTTTACGGAAAAAAAAACTCTTAAAAAAATGATTATATATCATTAGATAAAATACCTCAGGCAAATCAAATTTTATAAAAATTTACCTTTAAAATATAATAGTTTTCATTGGCAAAAAAAAAGAATTGCTTTATTACCTCTTTTTGTATGATGCTATACGGTAATTCATTGCCGATATTATCACAAAAAATCATTGCAAAAAAATATTATAAAAATTGTATTATGAAAAATTAGGCCAGTATTATCATGGTTTCTTTGCCACAAGATCGTATGAAACAGCTTGAAAAGCGCTTTGAAATAATTGAAAGCCAAATGACAACAAATCCAAATGCTGAAACATATGTCAAATTAGCTTCTGAATATGCAGAACTACAACCCGTTATTGCCTCTATACGCGCATTAAATGCTCTTTACGAAGAGATTACAGAATTAGAAACGATTATCAACGATAAACAAACAGATATCGAGATGCGTAATCTTGCCCAGGAAGAGCTACCATCGTTATATAAAAAAGGAGAGCAATTTGAAAAAGAACTCCAGATTCTGCTTTTGCCTAAAGATGTTGCTGATGAAAAAAGCGCTATTATTGAAATTCGAGCAGGAACGGGTGGATCAGAAGCAGCACTTTTTTCCGGTGATCTTTTTCGCATGTATGAACGTTATGCCCATGCTCACCATTGGAAAGTAGAAGTTATTTCACTCAGTGAGGGGGAAGTTGGCGGATATAAAGAGATTATTGCTAGCATTTCAGGAAAAGGTGTTTTTTCTAAATTGAAATATGAATCAGGTGTCCATCGTGTGCAACGCATCCCTGAAACAGAGACAGGTGGACGTATCCATACATCTGCTGCTACCGTTGCTGTACTTCCAGAGGCTGAAGATATTGATATTGATATTCGTCCTGAAGATATTCGTATCGACACAATGCGTGCATCTGGAGCAGGAGGACAGCATGTTAATACAACGGATTCAGCTGTTCGTATCACGCATATTCCAACAGGAATTATGGTCGTACAAGCAGAAAAATCACAACATCAAAACCGAGCACGAGCCCTTCAAATTTTACGGGCACGCTTATTCGATATCGAACGACAAAAAGCGGAAAATGAACGTTCAGCTTCCCGTAAGAGCCAAGTTGGTTCTGGTGATCGTTCAGAACGTATTCGTACCTATAATTTTCCACAAGGACGCATCACGGATCACCGTATTAATCTGACCCTGTATAAGCTTGATCGCATTTTGGAAGGAGATCTTGATGAGCTTATTCATGCACTCATCTCAGATCACCAAACAGCACTGCTGATGGAAATGGACAATAATTGAACAAATATTCTTTCAAAAATGTCATCCAACAAACTCAAGAAAAATTGCGCATGAAAGGAATTTCTGAAGCCAATCTCGATGCGAAAATACTCATTGAATGGATAACAGGAATAAATGCTGCTGAAAGAATTTCTCAACCAGATATGCCTCTATCTTCTGAGCACATTACACAAATAGAACAGGCTGTCCAACGGCGGATTGCAGGCGAACCCGTCTACCGTATTATAGGAGAACGAGAATTTTATGGCATATCCTTCGCTTTATCTCAAGAGACGTTAGAACCCCGTCCTGATACAGAAACGTTGATAGATCTTGTTCTCCCTTTCCTCAAAAAATATGTCGAAAATTCGAGAAAAATAACACTCCTTGATATGGGGACAGGAAGTGGCGCCATTGCCATTGCCATTCTTAAACAAATTCCACAATCCTATGCAGTCGCTGTCGATATTTCTGAAGATGCCCTTAAAACAGCGACAAAAAATGCAAAAAATGCTGAAGTAATACATCGCTTCACACCTCTTCTTAGCGATTGGTTTGATTCTGTCACTGGTCGCTTTGATTTTATTGTTTCCAATCCACCTTATATCCCCGCAAAAGATATCAAAAAACTTGCAAAAGAAGTGCGCTTACATGATCCATTGCGCGCTCTTGTCGGTGGAAAAGATGGTCTTGATTTTTATCGAAAGCTCGCCCATGAAGCAGCCAACTACTTAAAAGAAAACGGCACTATCGCTGTTGAAATTGGTTACTCTCAAGAAAAAGAAGTTTGCAATTTGTTTGAAACAAATGGCTTCCAATGTTTAGAAATGCGCAAAGACCTCAGTGGAATACCCCGCGCACTTCTATTTGCATGCAAACATTAAAATTCCCAATCATCATCCGTGGTAGCAACCGCCTTGCCAATGACATAAGAAGAACCAGCCCCTGAAAAAAAGTCATGATTTTCGTCAGAATTTGGTGATAAAGCTGCCAAAATAGCGGGATTAACACGACAAACCTCGGGGGGGAAAAGAGCTTCAAAACCTAAATTCATTAAAGCCTTGTTAGCATTATAATGAAGAAAAATTTTAACATCTTCCGTCAATCCAAGTGCATCATAAAGATCTTCAGTATATTTGCACTCAATGTTATAAAGGTCAAAGAGCAGGTTAAAAGCAAAATCTTTAATTTCTTGTCTTTTGGCTTCATCAAGCTTTGCAAAGCCCAATTGGAATTTATAACCTATATAATAACCGTGAACCGCTTCATCACGAATGATCAGTCGAATGAGATCTGCTGTATTGGTTAACTTAGCGCGACTGGCCCAATACATGGGCAAATAAAACCCAGAATAAAATAAAAAGCTTTCCAGTAAAGTAGAAGCAATTTTTTTCTTGAGTGGATCATTTGCTTCATAACGCTCAAGTACTAATCTAGCCTTTTTCTGCAAATGAATATTTTCTTCCGACCATCTAAATGCATCATCAACTTCTACCGTCGAGCAAAGGGTTGAAAAAATAGAGGAATAAGAACGTGCATGAACCGCTTCCATAAACGCAATATTCGTCAAAACCGCCTCCTCATGCTCTGTTATCGCATCAGCCAGAAGTGAAATGGCTCCTACAGTATTTTGAATTGTATCGAGAAGCGTTAATCCTGTAAAAACACGAATTGTTAATTTACGTTCTTCATCCGTTAAGCTTGACCATGAGGGAATATCATTGGAAAGTGGAACTTTCTCAGGTAACCAAAAATTCCCAGTTAAGCGGTTCCATACTTCAAGATCTTTTTCATCATGCAATCTATTCCAATTAACAGCACACACAACAGGATTTTTGGTTGTAATCTTTGTCATATGATGACCTCCTATAAACTGCACGAAACACAGCCATCTACTTCTGTTCCACTTAATGCTACTTGCCGCAGTCGTACATAATAAATACTCTTGATACCCTTTTTCCAAGCATAAATTTGTGCGCGGTTAATATCACGTGTGGTCGCTGTATCGGGAAAAAATAATGTTAATGAAAGACCTTGATCAACATGCTGTGTTGCAACAGCATAGGTATCTATAATTTTTTCAGGCCCAATCTCATAAGCATCTTGGTAAAAATTCAAATTCGTATTATCCATATAAGGAGCGGGATAATAAACGCGCCCAATTTTTCCCTCTTTGCGAATTTCAATTTTTGAAGCAATTGGATGAATAGAAGAAGTGGCATGATTAATATAGGAAATAGATCCCGTGGGTGGAACAGCCTGTAGATTGCGATTATACAACCCATACTTAACAACTAAATCTTTTAGTTCCTGCCAATCCTTTTGACTTGGAACAACAATATTATTCCGTGCAAAAAGCTCTTGCACAAGCGCAGATTCCGGTTTCCATTCTTTTTCAATATATTTTTCGAAAAAACGTCCATCTGCATAAGCTGATTTTTCAAACCCTGCAAACATTTCTTGACGTTCGCGCGCAATTAAATTGGAAGCACGTATGGCGTGATATGTCACAATATAAAAATAGATATTGGTAAAATCAATCGCTTCTGGAGACCCATAATAAATCTGCTCACGCGCTAGAAACCCATGCAAATTCATTTGTCCCAAACCAATCGCATGACTTTCGGCATTGCCTTTCGCAATGGAAGGTACACAAGCAATATTGCTCATATCCGAAACCGCAGTAAGAGCACGAACAGCAGATTCTACGGTCTGTCCAAAATCAGGACTTTCCATTGCTTTGGCAATATTCATGGATCCAAGATTACAGGATATATCACTTCCAATCGTGCGATACGTTAAATCTGTCTCCAGTTCACTCGCCTCACTCACCTGCAAAATTTCTGAACATAAATTGCTCATACTTATGCGCCCAGCTATCGGATTTGATCGATTAGCAGTATCCTCAAATAAAATATAGGGATAACCTGACTCAAATTGAATTTCCGCTAGTGTCTGGAAAAAAACGCGTGCACTTATTTTCTTTTTACGAATCTTTGCATTATCAACAAAGGAGCGATAATGCTCCGTTAAAGAAATATCGCTAAAGGGTTTGCCTGTAACACGCTCAATATCATAAGATGAGAAGAGGTACATATCCTCATTATTCCGTGCAAGCTCAAAAGTAATATCAGGAATAACGACACCAAGCGAAAGCGTTTTGATTCTGACTTTTTCATCAGCATTTTCACGCTTTGTATCCAAAAACTTCATAATATCTAAATGATGAGCATGCAAATAAACAGCTCCAGCCCCCTGTCGTGCCCCAAGCTGATTGGCGTAGGAAAAAGAATCCTCCAAGAGCTTCATCACCGGTAAGACACCTGAGGACTGATTTTCTATTTGCTTAATTGGCGCTCCAGCCTCCCGCAAATTGGTCAAACAAAGCGCCACACCTCCACCACGTTTTGAAAGCTGCAAAGCCGAATTAACCGAACGACCTATCGATTCCATATTATCTTCAACACGTAGCAAAAAACACGAAACCAATTCACCACGTTGTTTTTTGCCAGCATTTAGAAATGTCGGCGTTGCTGGTTGAAAACGTCCTGTAATAATTTCATCCACAAAACTTTCAGCAAGAGCTTTATTCCCTTGTGCTAAATATAAAGCCACAAGACAGACACGATCTTCATAGCGTTCAAGATAACGTTTCCCATCAAAAGTCTTTAGCGTATAGCTGGTATAGTACTTAAATGCGCCTAAAAAGGTAGGAAAACGAAATTTAAATGCATAAGCACGTTTAAAAAGCTTTTTAATAAAAGAAAAATCATAAAGCTCAAACAAAGCTTTTTCATAATAACCTTCTTCTATTAAGTAATCTATTTTTTCCTTCAGATTATGAAAAAAAACTGTATTCTGATTAACATGCTGAAGAAAATATTGCCGTGCGGCAAGCCGGTCCATATCAAATTGAATATGACCATTTTCATCATAGAGATTAAGCATTGCATTCAGCGCATGATAATCAGTAATCTGTTCTGATTTCTGCGACTGTTCTATACCAATTGTTTCCAAAATCTTTCCAATCCCTTTTTTACACAAATAACGTCTTCATCAGTTCCACGCAGCTCAAAACGATAAAGGCAAGGGACACAACATTTTTCAGCAATAATCTTACTTGCTAAATTATAATAGCGACCAAAATTACGATTCCCACCACCAATGACACCACGAATTAATTTGCGGTTTTCAGCTTCATTAAGAAAATGGATAACGGCTTTTGGCACTGCCCCTCTTCCTTCACCATCTGCATATGTAGGAACAACCAGTACATAAGGCTCGCTAACCAATACAGAGGGCTTTCCTTTATCAATTTTGAAAAGTTTTTGACCAAGCTGCGAGACAAAATGTTCTGTATTACCCGTTGCACTCGAATAATAAACAATAAGCCCCATTAAGCACAAAGACCACTAATCATATCTGGTCTAAAACCAGACCAATGATTCTCACCACAAACAACGACAGGAACCTGACGATACCCCAGAGATTGAACAAAACTGTATGCTTGTTCATCACAGGAAATATCAACAACACGATAATGAATGCCTTTTGCATCAAAAGCACGGCGTGTAGCATCACATTGGACACAAGATGGTTTGCTATAAATAGTGATCGACATTTTCTTCAACTTTCACAATTCAAAACAATCAACCCTACCTAAGAGAGTCAATCTAATAATTTTATAGGTACTCAAGAATAACAAACAACAGAAATCGTACGCAAAACGTATTATTATTTTCAAATAACACACAGCTTTCTAAACATAACAAAATCCCTCATCAAATAACTTCAAAGACTATGATGAGAATAAGCGATTATTCTACAACTTAAATAACCCCCCAGTTATAAAACAATCTTTTGCTTAGCAAAAAATTCCCTCCTGCTGTCTAAAAAACTAACGTTCTAAATCACCGTTTTCAAGAGTCTTTTTTTACTCTTTTACGGCAAAAATCAATTACAAAAACGAAAGGAAATCCTTCTAAAAGAGATCTTTCAGCAAGAATATCGCTATACCCTTGCTCAACAAACTTTTACGATAACATTGGAAATAACTTAGACACCAAACGAAACACACTAACACCCTCTCTTGTGCTTATTTAGAATCACCAATCATTTTGATACTATATATAGTATATACTCTCTCTCTTTCGTCAAGAAAAATTCGACCATTATTTTGAATTGTCCACGATCTCCCCACTAAAATATTCAGCACTCAAAATTATGTAATAATATAACATTTTATTGACAAACGTTATATTATTACATAGTTATCCAAAATAATAAGCAAAGATGGTATAAGTTATGGATCTGCACTTAAAAAAAACAACATTAGGCTATGGGAATAGAATAGCGATCAAGGGCTTTTCAGCAAAGTTAAAAGCGGGTTCTTTGGTTGCAATAACGGGTGATAACGGTGCTGGAAAATCAACATTGCTAAAAGCCATCGCTGGATTGATTAAACCTCTTAAGGGGAAAATTACAAAACCGAAAAAAAGCCGCATTGCTTATCTTGCTCAGCAATGTGATATAGACCAAACATTTCCAATTGATGTGAAAACGCTTATCAAAACAGGATTATGGTCCTTTTGTGGATTATGGAAAAACCAGCGCCCTTATGATTCTAAGATTCAGAATGCGCTTGAAATGGTTGGACTCACAGCACTTGCCACCCGTTCGCTTGAAACATTATCAGGTGGGCAATTACAACGCGCCCTTTTTGCACGCATCATTGTACAAGATGCCGATATTATCTTGCTTGACGAACCTTTCAATGGTATCGACCGCAATACTCAAAAAGACCTTCTTGCACTGATCACGTACTGGAAACAGCAAGGACGTACAGTTCTCACAGCACTCCATGACCCTCTCGTCGTGCAAGAATTTTTTCCTCAAATGATTCAAATTAATCAACAAAACGCCTTTTATGGAGAAACAACACAGTTTCTCGACAACACCATTCACCACGTTATTCCTCCCCTTTCCTCCAACTCTTTGTGTATTAGTACACAAAAGAATCTCCCTCCTATTAATGATTCTCTTTTTCTTAGGTTATAAGACGTGTATGCATTTTTTCTTGCCCCCTTTGTTGATTTCCGCTTTATGCAAAACGCTCTTATCGGCTCTATTCTCCTCTCTATTAGCGCTTGTCCTGTTGGTGTATTTTTGATGCTCCGTGGAATGAGTTTGACAGGAGATGCTATCTCTCATGCCATTCTTCCTGGTGTTGCAACTGCTTTTCTTATTTGCGGCTTCTCCCTTATATCTATGACACTTGGTGGTATTTTTGCCGGCATTATTGTTGCTTTAGCAACCGTTTTAATTTCACGGAATAGCTTTCAGAAAGAAGATGCATCCATGACCGTCTTTTATCTTATTGCACTTGCAGCAGGTGTCATTATTATCTCACTGAAAAATTCAACCATTGAACTGCTTCATCTCTTATTTGGATCGGTTCTTGCACTTGATACACAGGCTCTTTGGTTGATCACTATCATAATGCTGATCACACTTTGTAGCCTTTTTATTTTTTGGCGTGCGCTTGTCCTAGAAAGCTTTGACCCCCTCTTTTTTAAATCACTCTCTCCATTGAGTAAATATATTCATATTTCATTGCTTGGACTTGTGGTGTTGAATCTGGTTGGAGGCTTTCAATCCCTAGGAACATTACTTTCCGTTGGCATTATGATGATTCCAGCGATTACAGCCCGTTTTTGGTTTTCACGCTTAATCCCTATTTGTGTGCTTTCCATTCTTTTTGGCATCATTTCTAGCGTATGTGGTCTCCTGCTTTCTTTTCATCTTTCACTGCCCTCAGGCCCTGCTATTATCATTGCCGCAGGATTTATTTATCTTGTTTCCTGCCTAATAAGTCCACGCGGTTTTATTGTAACATGGTTTCCCCATCTTTTTTATACTTCCTCACTTTAAGGAAAAAATATGCCTAAGTTTATTCAAAAATTTGTTCTGTTTACTGCTTTATTGTTTGCCTTTTCTCCCTTTTCTGCTTCTGCACACAATAAAATACAAGTTGTTGCAAGCTTTTCTATTCTTGCCGATCTCGTAAAAAATGTAGGAGGAAACCATATCTCTATGACCACTTTTGTCGGTCCCAATGCGAATACCCACACTTATGAACCGACCCCTCATGATGCTCAAGCTCTTAGAAATGCTCAAATTATTTTCATCAATGGACTTCATTTAGAGGGGTTTATTGACCGTCTCATCACAGCAAGCGGTACAAAAGCACTTCTTGTTGAGGTTAGCGCTAATATTCCTCCCCTCGAAACGAAAAATCAAGAACAGAACATCCATCACCACCATCACAGCGTTATTGATCCGCATGCTTGGCAAACAATTCCCAATGTCGAAATCTATGTGAAAAATATCGCTGCTGCTTTTTGTAAAATTGATCCACAATCTTGTACTCACTACAATAAAAATACCGAAACATACATTAAAAAGCTTAAAACAGCACAAGATACCCTAAAAACAAAAATTGCTACCATCCCTCAAGATAAACGTATCATTATCACATCTCATGATGCTTTTGGCTATTTTGCCAAAGAATATGGCTTCACTATCCTTGCTCCCCAAAGCGCTTCAACAGAAGCTGAAGCAACCGCAGCTGATGTTGCTAAACTTATAAAACAAATTAAAGCGAATAAGGCAGCAGCATTGTTCGTTGAAAATATCTCTAATCCCCGTCTCATCAAACAAATTTCAAAAGAAACAGGCTTAAAAATTGGGGGAACACTTTATTCTGATGCATTGTCAAATGAAAATGGCCCTGCAGCAACTTATCTTGATATGATGGAACATAATGTGAATACCATCATTGATGCTATCACAAAACATTAAAAAATCTTCTATGAAAAAAAGAAGAAAAAGTTCATAAAAATCATAGGTATATGATCATGTAACCAATGACACTCAAGCTTCATGATTGGTAATATTAATATAAAACAATGTTGATTTTACAGAAAAAATTTATGTCCAATAGAGGCTAAGATGGATAAAGTCATAAGTGGATTTATTGCCTCATGGTGCCCAAACCATCAGCATTATCATTCTATTTTCCAACGCTTCTTTTACGATAATTCTTGATACTTCAAACAATTCAATAACTGTCGTAACATTGGGGATCAGCAACATCATAAAACCATTAATAAACTGTCAATTTATAAAATGCTTTGTAAAACAACAATGACAATGCAACTGCTTTGTCTCTGCTTATTTTTACAGATGTTTGTACCAATCTCTTGTGTTATTTTCATAAAGATCAGTTTGAGGATGATCTAGAGATAATTTTTGCCTCGAGAATATGGAAGGTTGATAGGATGTTACAATACAATTTCACCTACCTGTATCATGAAAGGTAATGAAAATTCTAGAATAAGCGCCCCTTCTATCTCGCAATAATTTCTTTTACAACCGATTGGACACCCTCACTCAAAATTACATAGTGATTTACATAAGAAATAGGTTTTGGTGTATATCCCTATAGATTGTATTCTAATTTACGTGATTGGTAGAAACAACAGATACTCCTTATTATAAGAACTCTGAAACCATTCTAGATCATTTGGTCGGCGGTCAAGTAAAACAGCGCCTATCTCGTACAGACTATCTAGAACAGTATCGCATTTTTATGGATAAAATGGACTTTTATGTAACGGATCAAAATCAAGCTATTAGGATGTATGATGCCATCATCTGTGAATAATTTTCTCTCTATTTTTCTTATTTATTCTTTATAAGATACATAAATTATTACATCATGAAATAGACGGTACATATTGTTTTTTGTGAATAAAGCACCTTTCTAAATGAGCAGAAATATGGTTAATAAATGGATATTCCCTCTTGATATTTTTCTATAATGAGAAAAAATTATGTTTGAAAATAATATGCTTCTTACAGATCATGAAAATGCAAGATTTCATTCTATGAATGTTTAGACGTTCTCGGCGTCATGTGTGACAATGGATCATTACCAAAATTTTTTAAATTTTGTTTTTAATCTCATCGACTATACTCTGATTTTGTGAATGTAATCAAGAGAGCTAAATCGCAAAATTATTATGGGACTGCATAAAAGAAAGTCTTCCACATTAATCAATGTTTACTTATTACTTGTGCGTTTTCCAGTGTTTTTGTTAAAAGTATGAAAATCCTGATGAGCGACAGTGAAACTTAATTTTTGACCATAATCTCTTGTAAGGCGTTCTTTTACTTCAATCGTAAAAATGATACCATTCCAACGCGTTAAAACGTGGCAACCTGTTCCGATAGGCTTGATAAGCTCAATTTGTGTGTGAAAGGTAGGTCCTTTATCTGGATGTTCGCCCAATAAGATGATTTCAGGTCTGAAGGCTAAAAGATCAGTTTCTTCACCACAAGAAAATGAATGTCCTAAATGCTGTTCTAGGACATGACGATCAAGAAAATTCATAGGAGGAGAACCAATAAAATCAGCAACAAATGTTGTTGCTGGAGTGTCGTAAATTTCCATTGGTGTTCCAATTTGCTCGATAGCTCCTTTATTTAAAACGACTATTCTATCAGCTAATGTCATGGCTTCTAGTTGATCATGGGTAACATAGAGGCTGGTTGTTTCTAATGAACGCTGTAGTGTTTTTATCTCAATACACATTTGCGCCCGTAATTTTGCATCAAGATTTGAAAGAGGTTCATCAAAGAGAAAAACGCGGGGTTGACGTACAATCACACGCCCCATTGCAACACGCTGGCGTTGTCCTCCTGATAATTGTCGCGGTTTACGATCAAGAAATGGTTCTATCTCTAAAAGTTTTGCAGCATGTGCGATACGTTTTTTTATTTCTTCTTTAGGGGTTTTACGATTTTTAAGACCATATTCTAAGTTTCCACGAACTGTCATATGGGGATAAAGGGCATAATTTTGAAAAACCATAGCAATATCACGATCAGCTGGTTCACGATCATTGATACGTTCATTATCAATATACAATTCACCTGAGGTGACTTGTTCAAGTCCTGCAATAATACGTAATAAGGTTGATTTTCCACACCCTGAAGGACCGACAAGAACAAGAAGCTCTTTATCGGCAATAGTTAAGTTTAAATCATCAATGACCAGAATGCCGTTGTCATACTGTTTTTTTATATTTGATAACTGGATTATGGCCACGATTACTTCTCCTACTTCTCCGTTTCAATAAGGCCTTTGATAAAAAGCCGCTGCATGAAGATAACAACAAGAACAGGCGGTATCATGGCAACGACCGATACTGCCATGAGTATATTCCATTGAGGATCATGTTGAAGTGATTCAACAATAAGTTGTTTTAAAATAATCAGGATTGTTTGATGATTCTGATCCGTTGTGATGATAAGAGGCCAGAGATATTGTATCCATCCATAAATGAACATAATGATAAATAAAGCAGCAATATTGCTTTTACTAAGAGGAAGGAGAATATCCTTAAAAAATTTAAATGGTCCTGCACCATCAACACGTGCCGCCTCTAAGAGCTCATCTGGAACAGTCAAAAAAAACTGGCGAAATAAAAACGTAGCGGTTGCGGATGCAATAAGTGGAATAATCATTCCACTATAGGTGTTGATCATTCCCAATTTTGCAACAACCATATAGGTTGGAAGAATACGAACTTCGACAGGAAGCATCAATGTAACAAAAATAAGAACAAACGCAGTTTTTCGGAAGGGAAAACGCATGTAAACAATTGCATAAGCAGATAAAAGTGAAATAATAATTTTTCCAATACTAATCCCAAGAGCCATAATGAGTGAATTCATTAAAAGTGGCCAAAGATTGGGCAATCCGAGCTGTGCAAGACCATCACCAAAGACTTTTTTATAATTTTCCAGAGCATATTCTCCAGGTAAAAGAGGAAGTATTCCTGAGGTAAATGCTGCTGAACTATGAGTTGATGCAATGATAGCAACATAAACTGGAAAGCAAATAATGATAATACCAACAATGAGCGTTATATGGGTTAGAAATTTCAAAACAGGGCGATTTTCAACCATAACTTATTTCCTAATATTGTACACGACGCTCAATCCAGCGAAATTGGATAAACGTTAAGACAATAACCATCAACATCAATAGTGTTGATTGTGCTGCCGATGCACCGATTATTTGATTTCTAAAGCCATCATCATATACTTTATAAACGAGGATGCTCGTTGCACGCGCAGGACCTCCAGAAGTTGTGCTATCAATAATACCAAAAGTATCAAACATAACATAATTGACATTAACGATAAGAAGAAAAAATGTCGTTGGTGAAATTTGCGGAAAAACTACAGTCCAAAATCGTTTAAAGGGACCAGCACCATCAATGGCTGCGGCTTCTATTTGAGAACGCGGAACGGACTGAAGACCTGTAAGAAAAAAGAGAAAATTGTAAGAAATCTGTTTCCAGCTAGCCGCAATGACAATAAGAAGCATCGCTTGATTGCCATTAATACGATAATTCCATAAAACCCCTATTTTTTCGAGAAGAAAAGGGATAATCCCAATAGTGGGATGAAAGATAAACAACCATAATATACCTGCCAATACTGGAGCAACAGCATAGGGCCAAAGCAAAAGCATTGTATAAGCTTTTTTTGCACGGATGACACGATCAACACAAACAGCTAAAAGAAGCGATATTGTCATTGAAGCGACAGTAACTGAGATGGAAAATACTGCGGTTGTAAGAAGTGACTGCCGATAAGTAGGATCAGAAAGAACGGTTATATAATTTTCAAGGCCAATAAAAGTTGTTGTAAAGCCAAAAGGATCTTCGCGTTCAAAGGATGATTTTATTGCCTGAGCAGCAGGCCAAAAGAAAAACAAAAAAGTCACAAGGAGCTGAGGAAAAAGCAACCCGTAAGAAAGGAGACTATTTTTAAAATATGCATGCTTTTCTTGCATTCGTAGGGCTCTTTAAATGTAGAGACTTTAAAAAGATAAACAAAAAGGACTCAACGATTTTTGTTGAGTCTTTAATGTTTAACAATAAAACGAAATTAATGATTGGATTTTTCAAATTCACGCAAGAGTTTATTTCCACGTTTAACGGTTTCATCTAAACCATCTTTCGGTGTTTTTGAACCACGAAGAACAGCTTCCAACTCTTGATCAAGAATAGTACGGATTTGTGGTAAATTACCAAATCTTATACCTTTCGAATTAACTGTTGGAGGATTAAGGTTGATCTGTTTAATAGCTATATCAGCACCTGGCGTTTTTTCATAGAAATGTTGTTTTTTGCTTAATTCATAAGTCGCTTTTGTGGTTGGAAGATAACCTGTTTCTTGATGCCATCTTGCTTGATTTTCTGTTGTTGAAAGAAACTTAAGAAAAGCCGCTGCTCCAGCATATTCTTTTGGGGTATGTCCCTTAAATGCCCAAATAGAAGCTCCCCCAATAACTGAATTTTGCGGCGCTCCTTCTGCATCCTTATAGTATGGTAGCATACCAACCCCCACATTAAACTGAGCTTCAGAAACAATTCCAGCATATGATCCTGAAGATTGCATTAAAATTGCACAATTTTGCGCCATAAACATTGGTGTTGAATCTAATGCGCCAGCAGGACCACCATAGCGGAAAATACCTTGATCAGACCACTTTTTTAAGTCAGCCCACATACGCACTTGTAAAGGTCCATTAAATGTAAGTTCTGAATCAAATCCTTTAAAGCCATTTTCCTTCGTTCCAAAAGGAACATTATGCAACGCTGAAAAGTTTTCTATACCAATCCATTGAGCTGCATAAGTCATTGTAAAACCACACGTTGCCGCTTTAGTCTCAAGAATTTTTTTGGAAAAATCTTCTATATCTTGCCACGTTTTAGGAGGCTGCTCTGGATCAAGCCCTGCTTTTTTAAAGATATCTTTGTTATAATAAAGGATTGGTGTTGAAATATTGAATGGCATAGAAACCATACGCCCCTGTTCATCGGAGTAATAGCCACTAATAGCAGGAAAATAATCTGTAGGATCGAACTCTTGTTTTGTATCAGCCATAAGTTGATAAAATGGATAGATTGCGCCTTTTGCTGCCATCATAGTTCCAGTACCAACGTCATAAATTTGAGCGAGCACCGGCTGTTTTTTTCCACGAAATGCTGCAATGAGTGAAATCAAACCCTCTTCATACTCACCGCGATATGAAGAAATAACTTTATATTCAGATTGACTCGCATTAAAATCGTTAATGAGACTTTCAGTTTGCTTTCCTAGTTCACCACTCATAGAATGCCAAAAGCTAATTTTTGTCTGCGCGAAACCTTCTGTTATTCCCGCTGTTGTTATTATGATAGCAACCGTGGCTACTATGGAAAGATAAAAACGACTCATGGTTCACCCTTTCTGAAGTGATGGAATACAAACTACCCCTAAATTTATAGTATCACACATGAACATGCCATGCCGATTTTATTATAAAAATATGCTGGCTCATTTAAACAGGAACCACCAAAAGGTCAAATGAATTCGTTTAGATTTATTCGTTTTCTTTTATAAGCTTTCTTATGTATTCATGAGTCATTCGCTTGTAAATATTTTTAAAAATGAGAAGGTTTAAATAAACAAGGAAATAGGTAAAAAGATATAGATCGTAAATGTTATTCAATGACTATTGTAATATTTTGACTTACTTTTTAAAAAAGAGTTGTTTATTCTTTTGTTATTTGTCTTATAACTTTCGATTTATACCTTAAAACGGTGTTAATACTACATTTAACAAAGAGACAAATAGACTTTTTCTTAAAATGAAGAAAATTATTTTGAAGTATTTAATGGCCTCCTTCCCTGATAATGGGGTCGTGCCCTTCATGCAAAACAAAACGGCATTGTATTACCCAATTTTCATTCTGTAAAAAAATCTTCAATACATCCCCCTCCATTTCATGATTGCCACTATAATATATTGATTTATATAGATAATATAGCGTTGTTCATCTTTAATGAGACCTTCGAATATCATAGGATTCTCTCATTTCAACTCTCTGTATGTTGAAGTAATCAAAATCTCTTGCTTGCATACCACAAGCAGAGCTGACGTATGGGCAAAATTGTATAAGAAAAAACAAAAATATCTATCATGAACCGTCTCAAGTGCCAAGGGTTGTCGCAACATCCACAAGCTGGAAAAGTGTGTGATGATATCGGCTTGCTTCTCCAAAAGTGTAAAGACGAGAGGGCTCTATAGATTTTACATTATTTCCATGGAGGCTTTATCGTTAAAAGTCCCTCCACTAAAGCGTATAAAACTTTTTGCACGTCATCATTTTTATACTTCAAAAGTTAAAATAGCACCACTCTATGAACCCTCATACTTCAACAAGTCTTGTATTTGAGAACGTTAAATGAAAATTTTTATTCTTTTCTCACGAGCTGTTTATCCACATACCAAGCCTACTTGTAATGTGCAAACGAATGATTTTGATTGATCTATTGTAAAAAGATTTGAAATGAGAAAACCTTATATGTTAAGAATTCTCATTCAACATGAAAAACTATTAATTATCATTATAAATTAATGTGTTATTGTTACGTGTAAAAAATATTTCTTGCTTTCTTTCATTATGCTCGCTTTATGAAGGTACAGAAATTTCTTTTATAAGGTGTATTTTTTACCTTTGTGCTCGCAATGTCAATGCAAGATCAGGTTGATCTGTCGTAATATAATGTACAGGCATATCAAGCCAATGTGATAACCGAGCTTTTCCATTAATTGTCCATACCCCTACAATAAAACCAGCCTCAAGAGCTGATTCAATAAAATCCTGTGAAACAATAGAGCCATTTAAACTTAGATCAGTATACCCCAATTGTTTCCATTCAGAAAAATGACGGTACATATCACCTTCAAAATTATCAACACATGGACCAGATGGTATTCCTGCTTCAATAAAAGGACGAAGAACTAAAGGATCAAAACTAATTGCAGAAACCCGTTCTGTTAAATTGCGGCTTTTTATAAGTGCAAGCGCTTTTTGGGATAATATTGTTTCACGCTCCACTTCACCACATGTTTTGATTTCAAGATGTAACGCAACATTCGTTGGTGCTAGAAGATCAAGCAACTCTTCTAATAAAGGAGGTGCTTCTCGGCTTCCTTTCACGCAGAGTTGTTTGCGTGTTTCATTATCAATGTCGTGAATATATCCCTTTTTGCCAACCAATTGGTCTAGATGAAAATCGTGAAAAACAACCA
The DNA here is from genome assembly GCF_042195785.1 of Bartonella sp. AP58NXGY. Classification (NCBI taxonomy): domain Bacteria; kingdom Pseudomonadati; phylum Pseudomonadota; class Alphaproteobacteria; order Hyphomicrobiales; family Bartonellaceae; genus Bartonella; species Bartonella sp. AP58NXGY. Next base: position 99,152 of record NZ_JBHIOY010000006.1, read on the forward strand.
CCTCACCGCTTTTCAGCAAGTGAACGTCACATTCAACTTCATCAGCACCTAACGCCACGGCGTTATTAAATGCAGAAAGAGTATTTTCAGGATAAAGATGAGCTCCACCACGATGTGCAACAATTTTTTTCTCAGACATGCAAAATTTCATACTTCTCACTTTTCAATATATTGACGTACAGATTTTCAGATAAAAACTTATATCACATGAAAATGCACAATCATTTTTAAAGATTTTTTCTACATTTTTCTGAATATCAAACCCTCAGTCATATTTTATTCCTAAAAAGTTTATCCTTCATTTCAATTATTCCCATTCAATGGTACCAGGAGGCTTTGAGGTTACATCATACACAACACGATTAATTCCTCTAACTTCGTTAATAATACGTGCTGCTGTCTTACTTAAAAATGCCATATCATAGGGATAAAAATCAGCAGTCATTCCATCTACAGATGTGACTGCGCGAAGAGCACAAACAAATTCATAAGTGCGATCATCCCCCATAACACCAACAGTTTGAACAGGCAGAAGAACAGCAAAAGCTTGCCAAATTTCATCATAAAGACCAGCCTTACGGATTTCCTCAAGATAAATAGCATCTGCTTCGCGTAAAATCTCTAATTTTTCATGTGTCACAGCACCTGGACACCGAATTGCAAGGCCGGGACCTGGAAAAGGATGGCGACCAATAAATTGCTCCGGTAGCCCTAACTCTCGCCCTAGCGAGCGAACCTCATCCTTAAAGAGTTCACGCAACGGTTCTACAAGCTTCATATTCATCTGTTCTGGTAACCCTCCCACATTATGATGGCTTTTAATGGTTACCGATTCCCCAATAGCAGATACACTCTCAATAACATCTGGATAAAGTGTTCCTTGTGCTAAAAACTCTGCACCTCCTATTTTTTTTGTTTCTTCTTCAAAAACTTCAATAAAAAGGCGACCAATCGTTTTGCGCTTTTTTTCTGGATCTGTCTCACCTTCTAAAGCATTAAGAAATATATCGGCAGCATTAACGTGAATAAGCTTTATATTATAATGATCACGAAAGAGCGTGAGAACTTCTTCAGCTTCATTCTTGCGCATCAGCCCATGGTCTACCAAAATGCATGTCAATTGATCTCCTATGGCTTCATGAAGGAGTACCGCTACAACAGATGAATCCACTCCCCCTGAAAGACCACAAATCACACGACTTTTCCCAACTTTTTGTCGTATCGTAGCAATTGCCTGCTCACGATAAGAAGCCATTGACCAATTACCTTTAATAGCAGAGATCTTATGAACAAAATTTTGCAAAAGTTTTGTACCATCCGGTGTATGGATAACTTCAGGATGAAACTGTACCGCATAAAAATGTCTTTTTTCATCCGCAATAGCCGCATAGGGAGCTCCTTTTGAGGTTCCTATGATACGAAAGCCTTTTGGTAAAGCGGCCACACGGTCACCGTGGCTCATCCATACTTGATAACAAGATCCTTTTTCCCACACTCCATCAAAAAGTACACTCTTCTCTTGTACTTCCAAAAAAGCGCGCCCAAATTCACGCTCATGTCCAGCTTCAACCTTTCCTCCAAGCTGAATACACATGACTTGTTCGCCATAGCAAATACCAAGAATCGGAATACCTGCCTCAAAAATTTCCATTGGAACACGCGGCGAACTTTCATCCATAACGGAATAAGGACTCCCTGATAAAACAATAGCTTTAGGATTGATCCGTCTGGTAGCTTCTAAAGCTAATTGAAAAGGAACAATTTCACAGTATACCCCCATTGCTCGCACCCGTCGTGCAATAAGTTGTGTAACTTGTGAACCAAAGTCAATAATAAGAACAGTGTCTGGATGTGATATGCTCATGGAAAACCAATCAACAATTGTAAAAGAAAACGAATGAGATTTATGATTCAATCTTTCTCTTTTCACAAGCCTGTTTTCTTAAGAAAAAGATTATTCTCATAAAATTTATGATAAAAAATGCAAAAATATGGATTAATGTTTTTTTTGCAACACTGATAAAAAGAAACCATCTGTTTGTGTTGTTGCAGGCGATAAAGTAAGTCCATAATTTGAAAAAACCGGTTGCACAGGAGAAAAACTAAAATGTTGCTGCCAAAGTGCCTGCATATCTATGGGATAAAAATGAGAATGTTGTTGAAGGAAATGGGAAATTTGTTCCTCATTTTCATCTGTAAAAAGAGAACAGGTAATATAGACTAAGCGCCCATTTGGCTTAAGATAAACTATAGATTCATTCAAAATAGTCCTCTGTTCTGTTTGGCGCTGTCTCACCTGTTCTAATGTTAAACGCCATTTCGCATCAGGACGACGACGCCATGTTCCTGTCCCACTACAGGGTGCATCTATTAGAACTCTATCCATCTGACCTGTTAATGACCTCAATTCTTCTTTCTGCACTCGTACTTGGACATTACGAACACCAGCGCGTCGAAGACGATCAAAAATTGGAGCTAGGCGTGCTTTATCAGAATCATAAGCATAAATTTGCCCACGATTGTTCATATCAGAAGCTAAAGCTAATGTCTTGCCACCAGCACCTGCACAATAATCTAATACTTGCATGCTTTCTTGCGCTTCTACAAGATGAGCAACAATTTGAGATCCTAAATCCTGTATTTCAAAGTATCCTTTTTGAAAAGCTGGTTCAACTTGAACATTGGGATGACGGTTGAACTTTTCAATCGGTGCTATTCTTAAAGCTTGCTGAAACCATGATAGAGCTTGAGATTTAGTTCTTTTTGCTAATTCTTTCAGCACCTTCTCTGGTGTTGCCTTAAGGCTGTTTACCCGTAAATCTAAAGAAGGACGCGTTGCTAACGCAGCCGCTTCAGTAACCCAATTATCGCCAAATAAAGGACGCAGATGTGCCTGACACCATCGGGGAATATTACCACGAATATAGTCTGGCGCATCCACTAATTGCCTCCTTTGCCAAGATTCGCGCTGTTTATCCTCTAATAACTGCGGTGCAAACCGATCTCCTTCTAACGTACTATCAATTTGCTCCAACGTCATTTTTCCAGTATCTAATAAGGTAGCAAAAACAATAGCCCGAATATCATCACTCTCCATACGCCATTGTAAAGAATAGCGCCGTCTTAAAACATCATAAACGATTGTACCAATAGCTGCGCGATCACCTGCTCCAGCAAAGCGATGAGAAAGACCCCAATCCTTTAAAGCTTCTCCTACTGGGCGATGCTTCATTTCTATCTCTGTGAGAACATCTATTGCTGCTTGCAAACGCCCACCTAATCGCATTCATTTCTCCCATTAAAATAATAAAATTTTAAATCATCTAAAAAAATAATATTATCTTCTTCTTGCCAATGAAACCTTCTCAAAGCCATAAAAATCTACATTCAATATTAAAATGATCTGATCAAACTTTTTATAAGACCCAATTTAGAGTATCTATATTTTTTCTTTCATCTTCTACCCATTCGCTTTATTATCTCCTTCTACCTCTTATACTAAAAGATACGTAGCCATCCATAAAGAACTTATTTCCGCCATGCATTATGAAAAAAACAACCTCTCTATCATTGCGTAAAATAAAATTTACGAAGATTATCTGAATAACAGAAAAATCAAATATCTCCCATCTTTTGATGGCTATCCTTCTGAAAAAATAGAAAAAATATTCTCATAAAATTAAACAAGTTCATCTGACTCCCATCAAAAAATTAACTTTTTAGAAAATGCTTGGAACCACTATTTGGCATGACCGTTTTTACTCTACTGGCAACTGCCAGGAAATTTAAAAGGAGAAAATAATGACTTATAATAATGGAAAAACAACTTCATCTAAAAGTCGTCAGAACACAATGCCCTCAAACAATGGAAAGAAATCCGTTCAAAGTGATCAGACAAACACTCGCCAACGTGCATCAAAGACAGGGCGGAAGACAACAAAAAGTTAATTCTAATTTTATATAACTTATTTCACATAGTCTAGAAGAAAGAATTAGAGTTTTAGCCTCTAATTCTTTCCTTTTGGGACTTTATTCCAAATCACAAACAGAAAGAAGAACAGCCTCTCTTTGTTTGTTCTCGGAAGATTTTATATTTATGCGATATGATGCTAGACTCTTATTTCTTCAAACAGGCCCACGATAGTTTGGACTCTCCCGAGTGATAGAAACATCATGCGTATGACTTTCATGGAGTCCCGCATTTGTAATACGAACAAACGTTGCTTTTTCACGAAACTCTACGAGATCTTTTGCACCAACATAACCCATCGAAGCGCGCAGTCCACCAGCAAGCTGGTGTAGAACTGATGCTATAGGACCTTTATAGGCCACTTGCCCCTCCACACCTTCAGGAACCAACTTAAGTTCATCATGAACGTCATCTTGAAAATAGCGATCTGCCGATCCTCGTGCCATAGCACCAACAGATCCCATACCGCGATAGGCTTTAAAAGATCGACCTTGATAAAGATAAACTTCTCCAGGACTTTCTTCTGTACCCGCTAAAAGAGAACCAATCATCGCTGCACAAGCTCCACCCGCTAAAGCTTTAGCAAAATCACCCGATGCTTTGATCCCACCATCTGCAATTATGGGAATGCCTGCTTTTTCAGCAACTTCTGCAGCATTCATAATGGCTGCAAGTTGAGGTACACCAACACCAGCAACAATACGCGTTGTGCAAATAGAGCCAGGACCAATACCAACTTTTACCGCATCTGCACCACTGTCGATCAATGCCTGCGTTGCTTGAGCAGTCGCGACATTCCCAGCAATAACAGCTGGTGAGGAAGCCATCTTTTTAATTCGTTCAACAGTTTCTAGTACACGTTGAGAATGTCCATGCGCTGTATCAATGACCAAAACATCAACACCTGCGTCAATGAGACGTTCAGCACGCTCAATCCCATTATTCCCAACACTACTGGCCGCTGCAGCACGCAAGCGCCCTTGAGAATCTTTAGCAGCATTTGGATTTAATTTTGCTTTTTCAATATCCTTAACTGTTATCAGTCCGACACAACGATTCTGTTCATCCACAACTAATAATTTTTCAATACGGTGATGATGTAAAAGATATTTTGCTTCATTGAGTTGGACATTTTCACGCACTGTAATCAAATTTTCATGCGTCATTAATTCATAAATTTTTTGTTTTGGATCTGATGCAAAACGTACATCTCTATTGGTTAAAATGCCAACAAGTCGTCCCGCTGTCTCACCTTTAACGCTATTTTCAACAACCGGAATACCTGAAATACCATGAGAGCGCATCAAAGCTTTTGCTTCTTCAAGTGTTGCATCTGGTCCAATTGTAACTGGATTAACAACCATACCAGATTCAAACTTTTTTACCTGGCGGACTTCTTCTGCCTGCTCTGCAGGAGACATATTACGATGAATAACCCCAAGACCACCAGCTTGCGCCATAGCAATTGCCAAACGCGATTCTGTTACCGTATCCATTGCAGCGGAAAGCAATGGCAAATTGAGCTTAATATCAGCTGCAATGCGCGTACTGAGATCCACTTGACTAGGCATAACAAGAGAATGACCGGGTTGTAAAAGTACATCATCAAAAGTCAGTGCTAATGCACCTGTCCCCGTTTCAACAATCTTTGCCATAGCAAAATTCCTTTTATAATAAAAATTATAATAAAACACCGCAAGGAGCTTTAAAATACAACTGCGGTTCTCGTACATGGTAGATTGGCAAAAAATTATGCCATGCTACAAACAAAATGAAAAGAAAAATAAATATCTTTTCATAGTTTATAAAAATTTACAATTGTGATTCGATAGGTAGCCAACTTATTATTTTTGCAAATGCGCGACGCCAGAAATTGCTTTCTGGTTCATAATCAATGCTATACTGTTTTTCATTTTCAATAAAATCCCAATAAATACGATTATTATCACCAAGACGAAGATGATAACTCATTTCCCTCGTCGTTTCTTCAGAAAACAACAAATCTAACCTCGCTGTAATAGGCGCACATTCAAAAAGAATGCCCATTTCTGTATTTAACGCTGCTGATCTAGGATCAAAGTTTAAAGATCCAATAAAAGCTGTTTTATGATCAACTAAAAAAGCTTTGGCATGTAAACTTGCCTTACTGGATCGAAACAATCGTAATCCATGGGAATTGCCTTCCGCTTTTAATTCATAAAGCTTAACACCACTTTTCAACAGTGCCTTACGATACGGGACATAACCACCATGCACTAATGCTACATCAGTAGCAGCTAAAGAATTTGTCAGAATTTTGACATCAACACCCTTTGAAACCAAATTACTAAAATTCTGCGTGCCAACCTTACCAGGAACAAAATAAGGTGACGTAATCTGAACGGTTTTTTGGGCATTTCCAATAACCTTTGACAGTGCCTTCATAAGCCAATTGCTTGCTTTTTTACGCAATGCTTTTTCTGGAGGATCAGAAAGAACGACAACTTTATCTGCTAAAAATAACCGCTTTCCTGTTTGGATAAAACAACTAAAGTTAATGTGTTCTTTGACATAATCTAAATAAACCTTTGCAACCTTAGAATCCCGAAATTTTCGTAATTTATCTCTCCAATAGCTAAGATCACTTGCGCTTTTAGGAACAACCAAAGTATGAATTGGCAAAACAACAGCACTATTCCAAAAATCATCAAAGATACTTTCCACTTTTTTAACAGAGGGACCGATTAACATCAAATCTAAATCTCGAAAATGAGATTCTTTACCAGCATCAAAATAAGAATCTGCAAGATTACGCCCTCCGACAAAAGCAACCCTACCATCAACGATAAAAGCTTTATTATGCATTCTACGTGTTACAGTAATTGCCCGTAATATAATTTCTAAACCACGGCGTAAACCACCTTTACGCGATCGCCCTGGATTAAACATTCTCACCTCAATATGAGGATGTTTATCTAGCGCAATATAAGCTGGATCACGTGCCTGAGCATTAATATCATCCAAAAGAAGCCGTACCCGAACACCCCGATCAGCTGCCTCAACTATTTCACTTAATAATAGGCGCCCCGTTAAATCATCGTCCCAAATATAATACATCAGATCAAGGCTACGCCCAGCTTCTGCAGCCCCTATTGCACGAACACAAAACGCATCCAAATTGCTGATGATGAGGGAAAGGGCATCTTTATCAACCCCCAATCCATTTTCTTCCTCACCTAATTGACTGACAATACGATCAAGCTTGGTTTCATCTTTCTTAATAGGCAACGCATATGAACATTGTCCCTTAGCACTTTTCACAAAACGCCCATATGTATAGATTGCCAACATAGACGCAACAAAAAAAAAGAGAACAAAACCAATAACAATCTGTAAAAGAGTCAAAGAGGATAAACTTTCTATTTTCAAGCTAACGCATCACCAATGATACAAACGACAATCCTAACACTAATCATTTTATCTTAAACGTGTAGCAGATAAAATGCCACTTCTTGCTTAAGAGAGTATAAACTTAATATCCATGATGCAAAAATTTTAGCTTTAATCTCTCAAAGCTTAAAAAATGCCTCTCAGCTGTAATAAATGCAAACTTCACTAAAATTGTATAAATTGAAACAAAAGATAAAATAGTCAAATAAAATTTATACTTGATTTAAATCTATAAAATCATCCTCACTACATAAACTTTACAATAAATGATCATTTTCTTAAGTCTTTCTATGGACTTTATAAACGGACTTTATCAAAAGCCACTTCATCTTTTTTGAAAATCATGTTTATTATGAATTTCACTTCCGTTCTTGATTTCTTATTGCTCTCAATTCTTCCATTTTTCTATAAAGTGTAGAGCGACCAATATGAAGGCGGCGCGCAATCTCGCTCATATGTCCTTTATAGTGTTTAACCGCTTTCTCGATAATATCATGTTCCATTTCTGCAAAAGTACGCACATGGCCATCAGTATTCAAAAATTGGATCGATTCTTGTTCATTATCTTCATCTTCTTGCATATTACCCTCAATGATATTGGGAACATTCATTAACGAATTTCCCATTAATTGAGGAAAATCTCGAACCGTTAATAAAGGTCCTTCACTGAGTAAAATCGCACGAAATAAAAAATTTTCAAGTTCATTTCTATTACCAGGCCAATCATACTGCATAAGCAAGGAAAGAGCCGATCCTGCTAAACCATGAACATGTGATCGCCCTGTTTCTACGATAATACGATCAATCAAATGTTGTGTGATCTCTGGAAAATCATCCCTTAATTCTCGTAAAGCAGGAACGCTAATAGACAAATGAGAAAATTGTTCAAACAAACTATGCAAAAGAAAGTTCTCTTTAACCAAGTCCTTTAAACGCGATGTTGAAATAGCAATGATCCGAAAAGGAAAAAGTTCTCCTTTTGTATTCTTTTCCCTTTCTTTAAGATAATGCGCAAACCGTTTCTGCTGTATGGGCTCAAGTCTATCAATATCACAAAGGCAAAGTGTCCCTTTTTCAAGCGAAGAAACCAATGGTAGGAATTCTTTAAACCATTGCTGATTTTCTTCTTCTGGATCAACAATGGCGGAACATTGAAAGCGAATAAAAACGCCCTCTGAGAATAAACCCTCATGATGAATAATCCGAGCTAATGTCTCACGTCCTGTTCCAACTTCACCCTCTATCAAAAGATTTTGCAAAGAATTCGCTGCTTTTCTCGATTGTTCTAAAACTATCTGCATAGCTCTACTTTTTATACAAAGGTCAGAAAATCGTAAATGATTCTCTTTTTTTCGTTGAATATCTCGAACCTCATGCTTCAAAGCAGAAATAAGAGCAAGAATATCCAACGTAACTCTTACTCGTAATAATGTTACTGGATGAATCCAATAATCAATCGCTCCAGCTGCTAGAGCTCTCTGGAGTAAATCCTGATTTTCTTGCTGTGCTATAACAATAATAGGAATAGAAACACCAGCAACTCTAATCATTTTAATCAAATCGCTCACACTCAAATCACTCATAACGACATCAAGGAGTGCAAGCACAATGTTTTTACGCCTGTGTAAAAGATCAATCGTACGGAGACCATTTTCTGCTTCAATGACACGGTAGCCAAAACCTCGGAGCATAGCAGAAAGCTCTATACGTCTTCCATAATCTTCACTCGCAACAAGAATGGGACCAACCATAATGTCAATAATCTCCTTTGAGATCACTCAGCAGCTTAATGTAAAAATTATTGTAAACCATAAGAAATATTTCACCTTTTGTGTTTCACTTACGAACTTCATTAAGCTGTTAATTAAATACAACATTAAGGCATTTTTTTCTATTTTTTTGCTTTTTCATTGATTTTCATCAAATTTTTCATATTGACTCATGGGATAATTTAATAATGTTATAGAAACTAGAGAGCAAAATAATCTAAATAGAGTGCAATAAATGAAACATACCTATCATATTTTATGTCTTACAATCACCACTTTCCTATTAAGTGCTTGTAGCTTTTCGCAGTATTATAACCCAAATATGCCAACAGGAATTGATGGAAAATGGGTTGACGAGAATGGTATTATTTCTTCTTTTCATAATGGTGTTTTTGAAACACATGCAGCAGATACAGAAGAAAAGCTATCAGAAGGAGCATATAATTATATCAATGCTCAAAATATAGAAATTGAAATACGCTCTATTCTTCGTGGAACAATCTCTAGAGTCAATTGCACAATGTCATATGACGCCACACAACTTCTCTGCACCTCACATACAGGAGCACAATTTTTTCTTAAACGAAAATCTTAGACAAAATATAAAGTAAAGCTTTTCTTATAAGATAGACAAAATACATACATTAAGCAGGAGGTGTTCCTTTCTCCTCCTGACAGGAAATCTTCTCTCAAATACGTAAAGAGACTGATACAATCTCTATCCGTAGAATTTTCTAAACATTATGAAATGCGTAAAACACTCATTTTCTTCCACAAAACATCAGAAAAACCGCTTCACAATAAAACTGTGACCACAATAAAACTGTGACTTTGTATCATTCAATCTATTTTAAGCTAAAATAACATTTTATTTGGTAGGGAACTTTAATCTAAGCAGCACCAATACGCAAAAGATCATGAAAATGAACAATTCCTATCGGCTTCTTATCTTCAACCACGAAAAATGCGCCAATATGATGATCATTAATAAAAGCTGTTGCGGCACCAACAAGTGTATTTGGCGTTACAACTTTAGGGGTTTTTGTCATCACCTCATCAACATTAAATTTCGATAAATTAGAATGAATGTTACGTGCAAGATCACCATCGGTCACAATTCCGATTAGTTCACCTTTTTTATTCACAACACCAACACAACCAAAATGTTTTTTCACCAAAACATTCATCGCTTCAGTCATAGCTGTTCCCTGCATAACCAGAGGAATACTATCACCCTCATGCATAATATCCCGCACATATTTGAGGCTTGCACCAAGAGAACCACCAGGATGATATATTTTAAAATCCGTTGCAGTAAAACCACGCATTTCTAAAAGAGAAACCGCTAATGCATCTCCCATTGCCAATTGCATAATTGTTGAAGTTGTAGGAGCTAAACCATGGGGGCAAGCCTCTTCTATCTTTGGTAATAACAGAACAATATCCGCTTGTCGTCCTAACACAGAATGCTCATTTGATGTCATTGCAATAAGGGGGATACGAAAACGTGCAGCATAGCTCATAATACCACTTAACTCTTGAGTTTCACCAGACCATGATAAAGCAAGAATAACATCATCAGATCCAATCATACCAAGATCACCATGATTGGCTTCTGCAGCATGAACAAAAAAAGCAGGTGTTCCAGTTGAGGCTAAGGTTGCTGCAATTTTTGTTCCTATATGACCACTTTTCCCAAGACCCGTAATGACCACATGTCCACGAGCATTTCTAATAGTTTGAACAGCCGCTTCAAAAGAAGCAGAAAGACTTCCAAGAAGAGCTGCTTCAAGAGCTTTAAGCCCTTGCTTTTCACTCGCAAGTGTTTTAAGCGCCGATGCAACAGCTCCTTGCAAGGCCATGTGAGGAGACGGTATTGTCATAATCAAATTCGATCAATAAAATTAAATGAGAAATCTACATCATTTTTCAATTTTAACGGTTTCCAATAAATTTTTCAATGAGGCAGAAATGTGGCTGTGCATATCAGCGCGGGCTAAAGAAAATGCAACATTAGCTTCAATAAAACCAGCTTTAGAACCGCAATCAAAAGTGCGCCCTTCTAATTGCAAACCCCAAAAATCCTGTTCGTTTGAAAGCCGTATCATAGCATCTGTTAATTGAATTTCATTTCCTGCTCCTCGTTCTTGAGTGGAAAGAATATTAAAAATTTCTGGCTGCAAAATATAACGCCCATTGATGTACAAATTTGATGGTGCTGTTCCTTGTGCTGGTTTCTCTACCATTTTTGTGATTTCAAAACCATTTGCAATCTGTTTGCCTTTCCCAACAATACCATATTTATGTGTTTCTCTAGGATCGCATTCCTGAACTGCTATAATATTCCCCCCACCTGTTCTTTCATAAAGGCTCATCATTTCAGAAAGACAGCCCTTTTTCGCTTGTATCAACATATCCGGTAATAACAAAGCAAAAGGTTCCCCTGCAACTAATTCACGTGCACACCAAAGAGCATGCCCTAGTCCCAAAGGTTGCTGTTGCCGTGTAAAAGACGTTGTCCCTGGCAACGGCTGTAAACGATATAAATGCGCAAGATCTTCTTTTTTTCCACATTCAGCAAGTGTCGCGTATAATTCAACTTGCGCATCAAAATAATCCTCAATGACTGCTTTGTTGCGTCCAGTCACAAAAATAAAATGCTCAATACCAGCCTCCCGAGCCTCATCCACAACATATTGAATAACCGGCTTATCAACAACTGTTAACATTTCTTTAGGAATCGTTTTTGTCGCAGGAAGAAAACGCGTACCAAGACCTGCTACAGGAAATACTGCTTTCCGGATTTTACGCACACTCATCCTCCTTAATGAATTCATATAACCTTTTTGTTTTATTTATCATATGTTTTTACGAAATGATAAAAAAGATATCTTATTGTTTTATTTATTATTATAATGGGTAATTAAAAATGTAAAAAGAAAGTATGAGAATTTATTGAAAGGATTAAAATGAATTATTTGTTCCAATTTTTTTCTCTTCTTGATCGTATTATCGATTAATACTAAATACAAAATAAAGTTATTGCACATCTAACAAAATGAATATTAATGGGGGTTTTAAAATGCAAAAAACAGAATTGAAGATCTTCTCTTTTTCAGAGAAGTCAATAAATTGGAGTCCCCTTGTCACTGGCTCTGCCGTTCTTTTGTCTGCTTTTTTAATGTTTTTTGCATCATTTTCACATGCGGATAGCGGATTTAAACACTGGATTAAAGAGTTTAAAACAATAGCTCTTGCTCACAATATTACTCCCTCTACGTTTCATATGGCTTTTAAAGACATTAATGCCATTGATCCAGAAGTTTTAAAAAGCGCCGCATACCAACCGGAATTTATTGCTCCTTCATGGAACTATTTCGATAATCGTGTCCATGATATTGCTATTATAGAAGGACGGCGCCAAACTCAAAAATGGAATAAATGGCTTCTTCAAATTGAAAAACGTTTTGGTGTAGACCGCAATATTCTGCTTGCTATTTGGTCAATGGAAAGCAACTATGGGAAAGTTTTAACCAATAAAAGTGTAATGCGTGATGCCATTCGCTCACTTGCAACGCTAGCCTATGCTGATAAAAAACGTGCAAAATATGCACATATGCAACTGATTGCCGCTTTGAAAATTCTACAAAGTGGCGAAATTAAACGCTCTCAACTCACTGGATCTTGGGCCGGCGCATTGGGGCATACACAATTTATTCCAAGCAGTTATCTTGCCTATGCGGTTGATATGGACCAAGATGGACAGCGTGATATTTGGAACTCTGTTCCCGATGCTCTTGCGACTGCTGCTAATCTTCTCCACAAAAATGGCTGGCAACCTAATCTTATTTGGGGAGTAGAGGTAAAAGTGCCGCAGGGGAAAAAACTTCCTGAAGGCTGGTATTCCTTTGAACAATGGAAAAAATTAGGTGTAAAACACGCTAATGGGCATCCTCTTCCTACATTAGCTGAACAAGCAGTATTAAAATATCCAGATGGAGAAAAAGGACCTATATTTTTAGTCACAAAAAATTTCTTTGTTCTAAAACGTTATAATAATGCAGACCGTTATGCTCTTGCTGTTGCCCTTCTTGCTGATCGCATTGCTGGACGTCCTGGATTGGTACATGATTGGCAAAGACCTTTTCAATCTCTTACTTTCCAAGAATGTAAAGAACTGCAATCTCGCTTAAGAACACTGGGCTATTATAAAGGGAATATTGATGGAAAAATCGGAACAGCCTCTCGCGAAGCAATTAAAGCTTTTCAATTGCGTCAAGGTCTAAAAGCAAATGGATATCCATCATCTCAAGTGCTTTTTCTCCTGCGCAAACAATAAAGGAGAATAAGGTTTTGTCTCTTTTTCGCCTGATATACTTAACGTTCCTACTGCTCTCACTTTCTATTGTGGCGATTATACAGCCATCCCCTAGTCAGGCAACAAACTTCTTCAAATGGTTGTCACAACATAACAAACAGACGCAACAACCACCGCAAATTATAGAACAAAAAATAAACAAGCCGCAAAAAAAGATCGTAACACAAAAAAACATACAAAAGCTAAAAAATGAAAACGCAAAGCGCATTCTTGTCATAGGAGATTTTACAGCTTCTGCTGTTGCCGATGCACTTAAGAAGTTTTTTATAGATAATAGTGATATCGTTATCATGAACAACACAATGCCAGCTTCCGGATTAGTTCGAACTGATTATTATTCTTGGCAAAGCAATATTTCTAAACTCATTGATCAAAATAACCCCGATGTTATTATCATGATGATCGGTGCAAATGATAATCAACCCATCATAGACTCTCATAGCACGATTAACACAGATCAATCAGAATGGATGCACATCTACAAACAAAGAATTATCGAAATTGCTGAAAATCTTCATGCCTCTGGAAAATCATGGATATGGATAGGTCAACCTTCTTTTGGAAATGACCTTTTGACACAAAAAATGAAAATTTTTAATGCGCTCTACAAACAAGTAACAGAAACAGCAGGAGGATATTTTCTTGATATCTGGAGTGGCTTTAATGATGAAGAAGGAAACTTTTCTTTTTCAGGCTATGATATTAATGGAAAAATGACCAAATTGCGCACCAATAATGGCATACATTTCACCTCTGAAGGAAAGAAAAAACTTACTTCTTATTTAGAAAAGCCATTGAAAAATATTTTAAATTTTCATGCCTTTTCTCATGAAAATCCATACTCAACCGATAAAGCTATTCAAAAACTTATACAAGAATCAGACAATCAAGAGCCAAGTAATATTATGCGCCAACCTCCAATGAGCCTTAATGATATGGTACAACAAAACACCCATCTCATAGGCAGAAAAAAATCAAGTTTTATAGAAAAATCATGGTTTCCGCTCAATGGACATCAAAAAGATCGAGCTGATAATTTTTCTTTCCCATAATGTCTATTTAAAATACAAAATCTAATTTTTCCCATAAACGAAAAGCGAATAAGATAAAAACACTGTTTACATAGCTATAATGAAGAGAAAATTTGCATAAATTGCAACTACATCCTTCCGAAGAATATGAAAACGGCATGGTTAGCACCATGCCGTTATATCTTACAATCCACGTTTGTTAATCATTGCCTCTGGTAAAGGCATCCGTCCCCGAAAAGCTTTATAAAGCTCCTCTGGATCACGACTTCCCCCAGCAGAGTAAATAAAACGTTTCAACTTATTAGCAAGCTCTGAATTAAAAACATCTCCCGTTTCTTCAAAAGCCTGAAAAGCATCAGCATCAAGCACTTCCGACCACATATAAGAATAGTAACCAGCGGCGTAACCATCCCCTGAAAATATATGCGTAAAATGTGGAGGACGATGGCGCATAATAATTGTATCAAGCATTTGCAGCTTGTCTAATTCTTGGCGTTCAAATACTGTTGGATCAGTTACTGTTTCTCCTCGGTGAAAAGCCATATCCACGAGAGCTGATGAGATAAATTCAACCGCAGAAAATCCAGCATTAAATGTCTGTGCTGCTAAAACTTTATCTATCAACTCTTGTGGCATAGGAAGCCCTGTTTTTGCATGTATAGCATAAGATTTTAATATTTCTGGTACAGTTAACCAATGTTCATAAAGTTGAGAAGGCAGCTCAACAAAATCACGAGAAACCGATGTTCCCGATACAGATGGCCATACAACATCAGAAAGCAAACCATGCAATGCATGCCCAAATTCGTGGAAAAGCGTACGTGCATCATCAAGAGATAAAAGAGCAACCTCCCCTTTGGATGGTTTAGCAAAATTACAAACATTGTAGATAATGGGCTTTTGTCCGCCTTCCAATTTATGTTGTGATTGCAAACTACTCATCCACGCACCAGACCGTTTTGAAGAACGTGCAAAATAATCACCAATGAAAAGCCCAAGTAAGCTTCCATCAGATTTCTTTACTTCCCATAAACGTGCATCAGGATGCCAAAGTGCAACAGCATTTTTTTCTTCAAATGTAATGCCAAAGAGTTTTTCTGCTACTCCAAAAGCGGCTTTAATCATATGATCAAGTTGAAAATAATATTTAATTTCAGCGCCATCGAAAGAAAATTTTTCAGTGCGAAGTTTTTCAGCATAATAACGCCAATCCGAAGCTGTTAAAAATTCATTGCTTCCCTGATTATTGGCAAAATTTTGTAATTCAATTTGCTCAGTAGAGGCCTTCGCTTTTGCTCGCTCCCATACAGGCATAAGCAAATTCATAACAGAATCAACACTTTTAGCCATGGTATTATCGAGTTTTAAATCCGCAAAAGATTTATATCCCAATAATTTAGCTTTCTCATCTCGAAGCGCCACAATCTCTAAAATAATGGTTCGATTGTCATTCTTGTTATTATTTTCACCACGTTTAGCCCAAGCTTGGAATGCAACCTTACGCAAATCACGACGATCAGAGAATTTTAAAAAAGGTTCAACAATTGAGCGTGCTAGTGTTAATGCATAGGCTTCTTCACTGCCTCTTTCGTACGCAGTTTCTTTCATTGAAGCAATGAGATCTTCCGGTAAACCAGATAAGTCTGTTTGTTTTAAAAATAGAATCCATTCAGCTTCATCGTTTAAGACATTTTGCCCAAAAGTAGCATTTAAAAAAGCGAGTCTTTCATTAATTTCTACAAGCCGTTTCTTCGCTTTTTCATCTAATTTTGCACCATGACAAACAAACTTTTTCCACCATAATTCAAGAACACGTGTTGTTTCACTCTCAAATGTCCCCTGTTGCGACTGTTTATAAAGCACATCTATTTTCGCAAATATCCGTGCATCCATCATCATTTTTGAAGAATAACGAGAAAGTTTTACAACGAACTCTTGTTCAAGCTGTTGAATCAACGCATTCGTATGAGCACTGGTACGCAAGAAAAATATTGAACAGATACGATCAAGCGCTTTGCCACAAAGCTCAAAAGGTTGCAAAAAGTTCTCAAGTGTTGGTGGTTCTTGCACCATCGCAATCGCTTCTAGTTCTTCTTCGGCTTCTTGAAGTGCTTGTTCAAAAGCGGGTTTAAAATCTTCATCATTTATAGAAAAAAAATCAGGAAGACCTGAAAATCCCTTCCAGTCCAGCACGGCTTCTTTTGTCATAATACTTTATGTCTCCATTATAAATTTAGGCTGTAATCATTATTATCTTTACGACACAAATTGATAATATACTAAAACTATTTTGTGAGTTTCAAAACTACCTGTCAAAGCTCTATTGAAGTAAAAAATAAAAAGTACCTTTAATTTCAGGAGATAAATAAAAATAAGAATTTCCACGATTATAAAACAACATATTGATTTATAATGATAATTTATCGTTTTATATATTGAATAAAAAAACCTTAAGATCGTAAGATTCTCTCATTTCAAACCTGTTTATGTTGAATCAATCAAAATTACTTGCTTGTACATCACAAGCGGAGCTGGCATGTGGGTAAAAACCATAATAAGAAAGGAATAAAAATAGCTCTTATGAACTGTCTTAAATGCTAAGAGCTGTCGCACAATACCCACAAGCTGGCCAAGTGTTGTGATGGTACCGGTTTGATCCTTCATAAGCGTAAAGATGGAGGTACTCAATGGATTTACCTTTATACCCTTCGCGGCCGCCACCGTGAAATAGGCTTGAATGCTCTTTGAGAGATGTTTCTTAAAATAAGCGCGCGAAACTGCAACACAATGGCGTTCTGTTTTACGTGAAGGGACGTTGCCCCATTACAAGAATGGAAGTTCCTACCAGGCTCCGGACTGTCAACAGTTCAGCTTATCTCGGCGGATTCTACCTGCTAACCACTCATGCGATTTACTTCATGAGCGTAACAGATAAGCCCCTGCCCTGAATACGGATTGCGATATCTAAAAACACTTAATATGTAAAGCTTTTCATGCCTTATATCACCGCTCTAAACAACGGTGTTTTACGGCATAATAAGGTAAAAATGGGAACTGATTTTTACATTTACACCTTCATATTATCCCCCAATCAAGCTGTATTCTCGTTTCAGTGATTCAGAAACTTGTTCATAACCGATAATTTATCCTTGACTTTAACTTCAAATATTAACAATTGGAAATATAGTCGGGGAGGTTTTTTTCAAATCTTCCATAAATTTTTGTTTTTATCTCATCTATTATTTAGATTTACAACTTCCCAACTCTTCAGGAGGTACTTTATCATGACTGAAATTAAAACGACCTTCGACTTCAAAAATTTTTCTCCTGAAGCTCTCGCTGAAAAGTTAAAGAACCAGCATTTTGCAGACTCTATTGATATCATCAATGATCTCGATATCATGGAACGTGTCACTATTCTTAGTCTTCTACCTCTTGATTATGTTATCGAACTTTTTGATAAACCAGAGCTTGAGCAACCTGCTGCTATTTTAGAACTTCTCCCTATAAATCGTGCTGTTGAAATTCTTGATGGCATGTCTGCAGATGCTGCTGCAGACGTCTTTCAAGAAATAAATAAAGAAACCCGTACACGGCTTTATGCCTTGCTTAAACCCTTAACACGTGCGGAACTTAAAAAACTTACCAGTTATCCTGATCATACAGCAGGGGCACTCATGACAACAGAGTTTATAGCCGTTCCTTCAAACTGGACCATACAAAAAACTTTGGATCATATTCGTGAGGTCGAGCGAACACGTGAAACAGTTTATACCAGCTATGTGATTGACCCTAAAACAGGGATTCTTCTCAAAGCTGTTTCACTGCGTAACCTTATTCTTGCCTCACCTGATGAACAAATCCTTAATGTCCCTACCCATGACTCACCCATTACAATATCGCCCTTCACACATCATGAGGATATCGCGCGCCTTTTCCAGCGCCATGATCTTCTGTCGGTGCCCGTCGTTGATGAAAATAACCATGTCATTGGCATTGTAACCGTGGACGATGTGCTTGATACTATGGTCGATGAAATGAATGAAGATGCCTATAAATTTGGGGGTATGGAAGCGCTTAATAAGCCCTATATGCAAATCAAGTTTCCTGAAATGATGAAAAAACGCGGAGGCTGGCTCGCTTTACTCTTTATCGGTGAAATGCTAACAGCAAGCGCTATGCAACATTTTGAAACTGAACTTGAAAAAGCGATTATTCTTACACTTTTTATTCCTCTCATTATGAGCTCAGGAGGGAATTCCGGCTCACAGGCTACATCCCTTATTATCCGTGCATTGGCTTTACGTGAACTCACATTAAAAGACTGGTGGAAAGTTATTATTCGTGAAATTCCAACAGGATTATCCCTTGGTCTCTTACTCGGAATTATTGGCATTGCGCGCATTGCTCTTTGGCAAAAACTCGGTATCTACGATTATGGCCAACATTGGATTGCTATTTCAACAACAGTAGGTACAGCTTTAATCGGCATCGTTACCTTTGGTTCTCTCTCTGGATCGATGCTACCTTTTATCCTTAAAGGTTTAAAATTTGATCCAGCAAGTGCTTCTGCTCCTTTTGTGGCAACTTTAGTCGATGTCATGGGCATTATAATCTATTTTTCTGTAGCTTCCCTCATTTTATCAGGAACTCTTCTTTAAATATATGAAGGAAAAACGCACCGTTATGGAAAGATCTTGTCATATCATTTAAGATCTTTCCCTAAAAAAACAAACTCCCGTATTTGTTTTCTTGCGCCCTACTTCATAGATAATACACTTTTTTATAATGATAATTTATCGTTTTTTTAGATTGAATAATAACTCCAAATACTGCAAGATTATCTTATCATAAACCTTCTCATCTTGAATCAATTAAAGTCATCTTTTTGCATACCACAAGCAGAATTGGTGCGTGGCTAAAATTATTCAAGAAAAGAGTAAACTGCTTCTTATGCCCCCTCTCTAGTACTAAAAACTGTTGCAATATTGACAGCTAAAATAGAGTAATAATAATGATGATCCATGGGCTTTATACTCTTCATAAAGGTGTTTATATTATACCATTTATGGGAACTATCGTGGAATGGATAAGGTATACATTAAGAAATCCCTCTTTAAGACAAATACATGGATATGCAATAACAAGTGTAATTCTGTTTGAAACGTTCTAGTTTTCAGGCAAAATATTGATTTATATATACAGTTCACTGTTTTGCATATTGAATGAGAATCCCGAATAACGTAAGATTCTCTCATTTCAAATCTGTGTATATTGAATCAATCAAAACCATTCGCTTGCACGTCACAAGCGGGGATGGCATGTGGGTAAAAACTGTATAAGAAAGGATTTAAAAATGGCTCTTATGAAGAGTCTCAAGTTCCAAGGGCTATACAACACCCACGAACTGGCAAATTGTGTGATGGTGCTGACTTGTTACTTCATAAGCGTAAAGATGGGGGTGCTCAATGGATTTACCTTTATACTCTTCTTACAAACGTTTATATCAATTTCTCGTGTCACGTTCATAAAGATCAAATTGATGATGATTTATGGACAAGTCTTAGCTCGATAATAAAACATACCGGTACTATAAAAGTTTTTTTATGAAACTCCACCAATTGATACTCAAGAAAGCATTAAAAACTTGAGTGAATACTCTTACCATAAAAATATTACCTCCATCTTCCAAAATTATAAAAAAACATGTAAAAGGTTTTTTGATAGTCAGGTAAAGAATGTAAATACTTTGCCTCAAATGGGATTTCATTAAACGAAAAGAAGAAAATTTATGCAATTGCGTAACATTGCCATCATTGCCCACGTTGACCATGGGAAAACAACGCTTGTGGACGGACTTCTCAAGCAATCAGGAAACTTCCGTGATAATCAGCGCACAAGCGAACGTATGATGGATTCAAATGATATTGAAAAAGAACGTGGAATTACAATTCTAGCGAAAGTGACATCTGTTGTTTGGAAAGATACTAGAATTAATATTGTTGATACACCAGGACATGCCGATTTTGGTGGAGAAGTTGAACGCATTCTAAACATGGTTGATGGAGCCATCGTCCTTGTTGATGCAGCTGAAGGACCAATGCCACAAACAAAATTTGTCGTTGGCAAGGCATTGAAAGTAGGTTTGCGCCCTATTGTTGCTATTAATAAAATTGACCGACCTGATGCACGCGTTGATGAAGTTATTAATGAGGTTTTTGACCTTTTCGCTGCTCTTGACGCAACTGATGAACAGCTTGATTTTCCCATTCTTTATGGTTCAGGACGCGATGGATGGATGGCTGAAACCCCCGAGGGACCAAAAGATCAAGGACTAGGTCCTTTATTTGATCTTGTAACGCGGCATGTTCCTTCCCCTAGCGTCGCAGAAGGCCCGTTCCGCATGATTGGAACTATTCTTGAAGCAGATCCATTTTTGGGACGAATTATTACAGGTCGTATTCATTCCGGCTCTCTAAAACCCAATCAAAATGTCAAGGTTCTGGGGCAAGATGGAAAACTTTTAGAAACTGGGCGGATTTCAAAAATTCTAGCATTTCGTGGTCTAGAACGGCAACCTATTGAAGAAGGAAGTGCTGGTGATATTGTTGCGATTGCAGGTCTGCAAAAAGGTACCGTCGCTGATACTTTCTGTGATCCTACGGTTAATGAACCCCTTACTGCCCAACCAATTGATCCTCCTACTGTTACGATGAGTTTTCTCGTCAATGATAGCCCCCTTGCAGGAACTGAAGGAGATAAAGTAACAAGCCGTGTCATTCGAGACCGTTTGTTAAAAGAAGCAGAAGGCAATGTCGCTCTTAAAATTGAAGAATCAGCCGATAAAGATTCTTTTTACGTTTCAGGACGAGGAGAATTACAGCTCGCAGTTCTTATTGAAAATATGCGACGTGAAGGATTTGAACTTAGTGTTTCACGTCCACGTGTTGTTATGCAAAAAGATGAAAATGGAACAATTCTTGAGCCAATAGAAGAAGTTGTTATCGATGTCGATGAAGAATATTCCGGTACTGTTGTACAAAAAATGTCTGAACGTAAGGGTGAAATGGTGGAATTACGTCCTTCTGGAGGTCATCGTATCCGCCTTGTCTTTTACGCCCCAACTAGAGGACTTATTGGTTATCAATCTGAACTTTTAACGGACACACGTGGTACAGCAATTATGAATCGCCTTTTCCACGCTTATGAACCTTATAAAGGAGACATTGCTGGTCGCGTTAATGGTGTTATGATTTCTAATGACAACGGTGAATCTGTTGCTTATGCTCTTTTTAATCTTGAAGATCGTGGACCTATGATCATCGATGCAGGTGTGAAAGTCTATCAAGGTATGATTATTGGCATCCACTCACGCGATAATGACTTAGAAGTCAATGTGTTAAAAGGAAAAAAACTTACTAATATGCGTGCTTCCGGAAAAGATGAAGCGGTAAAGTTAACGCCTCCCATTAAAATGACATTAGAACGTGCCTTATCATGGATACAAGATGATGAACTTGTAGAGGTGACCCCTAAAAATATTCGTCTCCGCAAACTCTATCTTGATCCCAATGAACGTAAACGTTTTGAAAAAACACGTGCATCAATTTCGAGCTAATTTTACAATCTACTTTGGTAAAATACTTGATTGTATTGAGCCTCACTCTATCCCAGAAAGGATATCTTTATGAATATTAAGGAAATACCCGTGGGTAAAAACCCACCAGAAGATATTAATGTTATTGTAGAAGTCTCTCTTGGTGGTCAGCCAATAAAATATGAGATGGATAAAAAGTCGGGCGCATTATTTGTTGACCGTTTTCTTCATACATCGATGGTTTATCCCGGAAATTACGGTTTTGTCCCTCATACACTTTCAGATGATGGTGATCCTATTGATGTCCTTATCTGTAATACCCGTCCACTTATGCCTGGTTGTGTGATCAATGTTCGCCCCATCGGCGCTTTAATGATGGAAGATGATGGTGGTAAAGATGAAAAAATTATTGCCATTCCCACGACAAAATTAACAAAACGCTATATCAATATTCATGACTATACAGATCTGCCCGAGATTACACTCAAACAAATTGAACATTTCTTCAAACATTACAAAGATCTGGAACCTGGAAAATGGGCCAAAATTGAAGGATGGCGTGATAAAAGCTTTGCTTATGAATTGATTAAGCAAGCTGTTGAACGCAATAAAGAAATATAACAATTCTAATAAAATAAAGCCTGTTTTTTATAGGCTTTATTATTTATTTCTTCTACAAAATATACTCTGTGAAGGATTGCCATATCTGCTGTAGCTCTTCTAAATGTGTTGAAAAATAAAGTTGTTTGTAGCGAGATGTTGCGCCGCTTTTCAGAGAAATAGAAGAAGCTGAAATTTTCCACTTCTTCGCAAGAAATTTAATGAGCGCTCTATTTGCTTTTCCATCTTCAGGAACAGCACGAAGACGTATAACTAGATATCGTTTCTCACCATCCCTACATTCAACCCCTATTATTTTGTCAATAGATGATTTGGGAATGAGGTACACAAACAAAACCAAATTATTTTTATCAACTTGATAAAACATGTATTCGCCTCAAGTAATATTTCTATAGATACATGCTTGCGTAAGTGTGCCACATGAAAGTACGAATAAAATAAATAATAATGAATACCACAACAGGTGAAATATCAATTGTTCCAAAATTTGGTAAAATCCGTCGAATACGATTTAGAATGGGATTTGTAAGGTGATATAAAAAGTCTCTTATCAAAATAACAAAGCGATTGTGCGGATTTATGATATTAAAGACATAAAGCCAAGAAAAAACAACACTAGCAATTAGGATATCAATATAAATCTCAAAAATCAAATCAATTGCTCTAAGCAATGCATAAATCATGCGTTATCCCTTTCAATCAAGGAAACAGAAGAGCGTATAAAAGGCCTTCATTAAAGTAAATCTGTGTATCAAACAATGGTTTTATATTTAAATATTCTTTTTTCTTGAATAAAAACAAAAAACCAAATCCTTCATCTCTCTATTTAATGACGATGAAGCTAGAAAACAAATATCACAATTAAAAATAACGCGTAAAAATAGAAAAAATAGTAAATAATCTGAGAACTTTAAAAGCTTTAGAGATTCCTTATAGGATTAACCTTAAATCTCATCGCTTTAATTATTAATATAAAAAACGTACAAACTAAAAACAGCCTTAAAAGGCCGTTTTTAGTTTATTCTTTTAATTATTTCTGCAAAGCAGTTAAACGATTAAGAGCATTGCTAAAACCATTCAGCTGAACAAACAAATCATTCAAAGGTGGTTCACCTGCAGCAGCAATTGTCATCGCCAACTTTAATTGCTTTCCTGCACGTAAAGCTGCTACGTGACTTTTGTCAAAAACGACTGGTACCATGCAACCTGCTGGCACACAAGTCCTTATACCAGTTTCAATAACAGCCTTTCCTTCATCAACTTGCAAACGAACAGGTTTAGAAACCAAAATGCCAAAAGGAACGGTTAAACTACCTGATACAACACCCTCAGCATTGAGAATAAGGCTCATAGCCACAACAACACGCCCTTGCTCATTTACTTCTTGACGATGCATAAAGCAAACTTTTTTTCCTTCTTGTAACCCACAATTAATGGTCCACAAGCCATAGGTTTCAGTTAAAGAAGAAGCACCATTTGGTAATGTCTCTACTGCATCTTTTGCATCTTTTGGTGCAGAAGGCTTTGAACCTGTTGCAAATGCAACAGATGAAATACTCAAAAGAGTACAAACTATAAGTAAATTAAATAACTTTTTCATTTTATATCCCTGTTCTTTACATAAAAGAGAAACATATTTATTATTTATAAATTAATATAAAGCATCTCAATACAAAAAGCTTTCTTATAATCATATAGCTTTTATAACAACCGAAGGCTACCTCGAAATTCGCTAACAACTTTCATATAAACATGCTTTTTAAAAGAAACAACAATTAAAGGAAGGGTTTCTAGATCAACCCATTTCCATTGATCGAATTCCGCTTTATTGCCTTCTGGCGGCGGATTAATGGCAATTTCAGAAATCTCTCCCGTAAACTGAAAAGCAAACCATTTTTGCATTTGCCCACGATATTTATTGCTTAATGTGCACCCAACAAGTTCTTGTGGAAAATCATAGCAGAACCAATTTTGTGCTTCTTTAATCAACTTTACAGATCGAATACCGGTTTCTTCATAGAGTTCACGATATGCCGCATCTAATGGCTTTTCATCTTCATCAATCCCTCCTTGAGGAAGCTGCCAACGATGAGATATTTCAATATCTGCATGAACAGGCGTCATTAAACGACGCCCAACCCAAACTTTACCCTCATGATTAAAGACAACAATCCCAACACATTTGCGATAAGGAAGAGCCTTTAAATTAATACCCGCATCCATTTAATATTCCTCAAAAGTGCAAGCTATAGATATCATTTCTCACTTTAATATATCCTTATTGGGATCTGGTGGGAATGCTGCATTTGCCATTTCACCCCGTAACAGTTTATAAGCCTCATTCAATTGAATATCCTCTTTAGGGTCTTTCGGAACAAAAGCAGCTGAACCAGAGCCTTTATTACTTTCCCGTTTCCCTTTGATATGTCCTTTTAATGCAGACTCACCAACTTTTACATCATAACCCTTATATTTTTCAGGGAGTGGTTGCTCTACAATAATATCAGGTGTGATCCCTGTTCCTTGAATAGAAGTGCCAGATGGCGTGTAATAAAGTGCTGTTGTTAAGCGTAAAGCCCCATTTTCACCCAAAGGAATAATTGTTTGAACAGATCCTTTACCAAAAGACTGCGTCCCTAAAATTGTTGCACGGCGATGATCTTGTAGTGCACCTGCAACGATTTCAGAAGCACTTGCCGAACCACCATTAATGAGGACAATGAGCGGCTTTCCATTAGTGACATCACCTGGCTTCGCATCAAATCTCGTCACATCACTCTTTTTGCGCCCACGAGTCGACACAATCTCACCTTTATCGAGAAAAGCACTCGAAACATTAACAGCTTGATCTAAAAGCCCACCAGGATTGAGCCGTAAATCAAGGACATAACCTTTTAATTTATCTTCAGGAATTTGAGATTGGATATCTTTAATTGCCGCTAGAAGATTACCCAATGTCTGCTCAGAAAACTGAATAATTCTTAAATATCCAATGTCTCCCTCAACGCGATATTTCACCGCTTTCACTTTAATGATATCACGAACAATCTTAACTTCAAATGGCTTATCAACGCCAGAACGAATAATTGTCAAGGTAATTGGCGTTCCAGGAGCCCCTCGCATTTTATTAACAGCTTCATTCAATGTTTGACCATTCGTTTGTACGTCATCAATTTTTGAAATAAGGTCTCCTGATAAAATACCTGCTTTTGAAGCAGGTGTATCATCCATTGGAGAGACAACTTTAATTAAGTTTTTCTCCATAGTGACCTCAATACCAAGACCGCCAAATTCTCCTTTCGTAGAATCCCGCATGTCCTTGGCTTCTTCAGCATTCATATAAGATGAATGGGGATCAAGCGATGTAAGCATACCATTGATAGCATTTTCGATAAGCTTTTTATCATCTGGAACCGTCACGTACTGCATACGAACACGTTCAAAAATATCGCCAAATATAGCCAACTGCTTATACGCATTACCTTCATTGTTTGCAGCAACAGACTGCACCATAATCATTGAACTGGCGCCGAGCAATACCCCAGCGACCAAAAGAATAACTTTACGAATCATTTTGGCTCCTTCTCGTTTTTTCAGTCTGCCACCAAGGAGTTGGATTTATAGGTTTTCCCTGTTTTCTAAACTCAATGTAAAGCATTGGAGCAGTTTTGCCTATATCCAATGCAACACTATTCGCAATAAATTGCATCTCCATCATACCCAGAGGCTCTCCTGAAAGAACAAACTGCCCTTGTTTTACATTAATTTTCGACATTCCGGTAAGAATGATATGATAACCATTTCCAACATTGAGAATAATTAACTGTCCGTAAGAACGAAATGGCCCAGCAAAAGCAATAAAAGCATCCACAGGTGATATAACAACAGCACCTGACTCTGTTTCAATCGTTTCACCAAAGCGCGTAATCTGCGAATTATTATGAGAAAATCGAATTCTTTTCCCTGAAACAGGAAAAAGTAAAGAACCTTTTCGGCTTTCAAAATTCGACTGCTCTAACAATTGTAAATTTTTCCGTACCTGTATTGATGAATCAGAGCTAAATTTTGACTGACGATCAAGCTCTAAAATCAATTCTTCCAAAGACTGCGCTTTTTTAGCAAGAGAAATATTTTCTTGTTGCTGTTCTGTAAGTTCTTTTTCTGATTTTTCTTGTAGTTTGTTTTTTTTGTCTAATAAAAGCTCTAGACGTTTTCGCTGCTCTGCTTGATTTTGCAGTTTTGTCTTTAATGCGGTATATTCCATGGTAATGGAATTGCTTAAATTGGTCAACTCCTTGAGTTTCTCTGTTAAATCTCGTGTTTTCTCTTGCATCTGAGGAATAACAGCGCCTAATAAAACAGAACTACGCATAGAAGCCAACACATCCTCTGGCTGTATCATAAGAGCAGGAGGCGGATTCAATCCCATACGTTCCAAAATTGCAAGAACTTCCGCAAATTCAGCACGACGACTTTTTAAACTTTGATAGACTTGTACCCGCTGTTCTATCATTTTCTTAAGCTTTTCTTCCCTTTTAGCAATATCATCTGCTACTGTACGTTCTTCTTTAGCCGCTTTTATAAGTGCATCACTCAAAACACGTTGATCTTTTTTTAAATGCTCAACTTGACGCGTAAGAATAGTAACACGCTCACGCGAAAGTGAAATATTTTGGCGAATTTCTCCCAATGCTTTATGTGCCGCCGTACTACTCATTGTATCTTCCGCATGCGATGCAGAAAAGCAAAAAAACATACTCAAGAGCAATACCACAAATATCACGCATTCCCCATATAAATATTGCATCTTTTTATGAAGAAGCTTTTTCATTTGCACAACCATTACAGCTCATCATATACATTAAAGATGCTTTAAATGGTGTCGGCTAAAACAATATTAATAAATAGATAAATAAGTACTAAAAATTGCATAAAAATATTAAAAACGATGATACGGATGATGATTTGCAATTGTTACAGCACGATAAAGTTGTTCTGCAAGAAGAATGCGCGCAATTTGATGTGGCCACGTCATAAAACCAAAAGATAAAAGAAAATCAGCACGATTTCTTATCTGTTCATTATGCCCATCTGGCCCCCCCAAAGCAATAATGACATCTCGAATGCCTTCATCACGATAAAACCCTAATTTTTCAGCAAAAGCAGCTGAAGAAATCGACTCTCCGCGCTCATCTAACACAATTAATTGATATTTTTCAGGCAAAAATTCAATGAGTCTCTTCCCCTCTTCCTCCATACGCTGACACGCTGTTTGAGCACGACTTTCTGATATCTCGTGTAACTTTTTTAAATGAAATCCTACAGCACCAGAACTTTTAGAAAAACGATCCAAATAATGTTGAACCAATGTTTGCTCTGCCCCACTTTTCATACGACCAACCGCAAAAATAGAAATTTGCATTTTAATGATCTCCGAAAAGAACCGATGTTGTATTGTTTAAATCCGGAGTCAGCCACATCTTTTCTAAATTATAAAAAAGACGAATTTCCGGACGAAAAAGATGAATGATAATATCACCTGTATCAATCAATACCCAATCGCCTCCCGCAAGACCTTCTACGCGTGCGAGGCCTTGCCCACTGTCTTTCCAAATGCGTAATAAATGATCAGCAACAGAAGATATATGACGCTGCGAATGCGCTGAAGCTATAACCATATAATCAGCCAAAGATGACTTCCCTTGAATATCAATAGCAACAATATCTTCTGCTTTTATATCTTCTAAACTCTTGAGAATAATTTCAAGACTATCATTCACAGAAAAAACTTCTTTTTCTTTAGAAGATCTAATATCGTAAGAATATTTGTGTACAATGTTTTTCAGATTAATATCCTTTCTTATCGTTGTGTAATGTCAAAAAGAGACTTCTTTAGAAAGAAGCAGAATCTTATAAATTGTTCAAGAAAAATTATTCTTCTCCAAACGAAGGTTTGTTGAAGATTGAAAAGATAAAGGTCCATGCAAATAAGTCCAAACTGGCGGTTTTATAAAAGGTAAGCGCCCACTTTCTCTCTCATCCAAACGAAATCGGCGATAAATCTGTGCCATAGGAGAAAAGAGTGCCGACCTATTGCCTAAAGGACGATCAATAATCGCAATAGGAAGCATAGAGACAATATCACGCCATCGATACCAATGATGTATCGTTGTAAAACTATCCGCTCCCATAATCCATACAAAATTTACACCACTGTAATGGGTAAGAATATGGAAAATTGTATCTACCGATACTTTGCTCCCTATAGCTTTTTCAAAACCTGTCAAGCGAACTTTCGGATGGTCAATAAGTTTAAAACTTAATCGCATTCTCTCCTCTAAAGGGAGTAACTGTGTACAATCCTTTAAAGGATTGCCTGGACTAACCATCCACCATAACTGATCAAGATGTAAACGCCGAATGGCAATTTTTGCAACGAGAAGGTGCCCCGCATGCGGCGGATTAAAAGAACCACCAAAAAGACCTACAACATTAGATCTTTCAACATGTGGCATACGATTTTTCCATGGAAAAAATGGGCTTTTCAAACTCTAACCTGACCATTTCCTTCAACATGATATTGAAATGATGTTAGCTGTTCAACGCCTATGGGACCACGTGCATGCATTTTTCCTGTTGCGATACCAATTTCCATTCCAAAACCAAATTCACCTCCATCAGCAAATTGTGTAGATGCATTGTGTAATAAAATAGCTGAATCTAAATGATTAAAAAAGATCTTCACCACTTCCAAATCCTCAGCAATAACCGATTCCGTATGTCCTGATGAATAACGCTTGATATGAGCAATAGCTCCCTCAACCCCCTCAACCGTTTTAACAGAAAGAATAGCATCAAGATATTCATGTGACCAATCTTCTTCAGAGGCTAATTTTACATCTGGCATAAGAAACGCGATATCCTCTGTTGCGCGGATTTCACAACCCTTCTCCTGTAAAGCCGTCAAAACAGGAAGAAACTTTTTTAATGCTTGACTGTCAATGAGAACTGTCTCAACAGCACCACATATCCCAGTCCGACGCAACTTCGCATTTAAAACAATATTGCGCGCCATATCTAAATCTGCCGATTTATCAATATAAATATGACAAAGCCCCTCTAAATGGGCAAAAATTGGAATACGTGCATCAGACTGAACGCGAGCAACAAGACTCTTTCCACCACGTGGTACGATCACATCAATCGCTCCATCCAATCCTTTGAGCATTTCCCCAACGGCAGCGCGATCTGTCGTTTCAACCATTTGAATCGCATCTTTAGGTAAACCAGAGCGCTCTAATCCTTGTACCAACGCACAATGAAGTGCATGTGAAGAATGAAAACTATCCGAACCACCGCGCAAAATCGCAGCATTGCCCGCTTTTAAACACAAAGCACTCGCATCAATTGTAACATTTGGGCGACTCTCATAAATAATGCCAATTACACCAAGAGGTGTTCTTACACGACTTATATGAAGCCCATTGGGACGTGTCCACGCACTTATGACCTGCCCAACAGGATCAGATAAATGAGCAACTTGACGAACACTATCTATCATTGCACCCAAACGCAATTCATCTAATCTAAGCCGATCAATCATTGCTGCTTTCAAATTATTCTGAGCAGCCTTCTCTAAATCCAAACAATTCGCCCGTAAAATTTCATCTGAGTAAGCCTCTAGGCTTAAAGCGATCATTTCTAATGCATTGTTCTTTTGCTCAGAAGAAGCAACAGCCAATGCTGCAGCGGCATAGCGTGCTTTTTGTCCCATATCTTTCATTTTTTCTTCTAAAGTCATCGTATCATCCACTCTGCCAAAATAATAAAAACAAAAGTAACTTTTTTAAACAGAATTGATCAAGCAACGTACAATCATATCATTACGATGCACCATAGCAGAGCGCGCCTCATACCCAAGAATAGCTTCAATTTCTTCACTTTTATGTCCTATAATGCGTACAGCCTCATCTTTGTCGTAGCTTACAAGTCCACGCGCAATCTCAACTCCATCTGTACCAACAATTGCAACCGTATCCCCACGCTGGAAATTTCCCTCCACGCTAATAACCCCTGCTGCTAATAACGATTTTCCTGTTTCAAGAGCCCTAATGGCTCCTTGATCAATCGTCAAAACACCAGATGGATCTAAATGACCAGAAATCCATGTTTTCCAAGCATTGACAGATTTCTTACTTGCCGCAAAAAAACTCTTGCGTTCACCTTTGTCAATTGCAGCAAGGGGATTCATACGTTTGCCTGAGGTGATAATCATCGCCGTTCCAGCAGCATTAGCTATTTTTCCGGCATCAAGCTTAGTCTTCATTCCTCCCCGCGAAAACTCTGAAGCAGCAACATCTGCCATTTTTTCGATATCATGCGTAATGGATGCAACAAAAGGTATAAATTCAGCCGTAGGATCTCTATGGGGAGACTTTGTATAAAGACCATCAATATCAGACAAAAGTATTAAAAGATCTGCCCTCACCATTGTTGCCACACGTGCAGCTAAACGGTCATTATCACCATAACGAATTTCAGTTGTCGCAACAGTATCATTCTCATTAATAACAGGCACAGCTCCCAAATATAAAAGCATCTCAATCGTTGCACGTGCATTGAGATAACGCCTTCGCTCCTCCGTATCAAATAAAGTGAGCAAAATTTGGCCTGTTTTGAGCCCATGTTGAGCAAGCGCATCACCATAGGTTTTCGCTAACTCAATTTGCCCCAAAGCAGCACATGCCTGACTTTCTTCCAATTTCAAAGCCCCCTTAGGAAGCTGTAGCAATGTCCTTCCTAAAGCAATAGCCCCCGAAGACACCAATAATATCTCTACACCTTTTTTGTGTAATCCAACAACATCACTGATCAAGCTTTTAAGCCATTCAACCCGTAACCCTGTCTGAGGATCAACCAAAAGTGCAGATCCAATTTTGACCACGATACGTTTATAGTGTGTGAGTTTTTGCAATCCAACAGCCATCTCAATCAATCCTGCTATCCCCACCGTTCTCCTCTTTACGTGACATTTCAATAATACGTGCACCAGCACGCAGCACATTTTCTAAACCTTCGCGACTAACCGCAGAAAACATCATAACAGGTTGATCCGTTACTCTTTGTAAAGCTTCCTGTTTCGTTTTACGCTCGTCAACCGTGAGCGTATCTATTTGGCTTAAAGCGACAATTTCAGTCTTATTACTTAGATTGTTTCCATAAGACTCAAGTTCATGACGCACAATTTGATATGCCTTTGCTACATCTTCTTCTTGAGCAGAAATCAGATGAAGAAGTACACGACAACGTTCCACATGTCCTAAAAAACGATCTCCAATTCCCACACCTTCATGAGCTCCTTCGATCAACCCCGGAATATCAGCCAAAACAAATTCACGACCATCAATTCGTACAACACCAAGATGAGGATGTAGAGTGGTAAAAGGATAATCTGCAACTTTTGGCTTTGCAGCCGTCACAGAAGCTAAAAAAGTCGATTTCCCAGCATTTGGTAAACCAACAAGTCCCGCATCAGCAATTAACTTCAAACGAAGCCATATTGCACGCTCTTCTCCAGACAAACCTGGATTTGCACGACGCGGTGCCCGATTTGTCGATGTTGTAAAGTGAAGATTGCCAAAACCGCCATTCCCGCCTTTTGCAAGGCGATAGCGCTGTCCCACTTCCGTTAAATCACAGATTAACGTTGTATTATCTTCTTCAAAAATTTGTGTCCCAACCGGAACTTTAAGGATGACATCATCACCCTTCTCACCCGTCATATTACGCCCCTTGCCATGTCCCCCTGTTTTTGCTTTAAAATGCTGTTGGTAGCGATAATCAATCAGCGTGTTAAGCCCATCAACAACAAGCGCCCAGACATCACCTCCCCGCCCCCCATTCCCCCCATCAGGCCCCCCAAATTCTATGAATTTTTCACGGCGAAATGATACTGCTCCGGAACCTCCATTACCAGAACGAATATAAACTTTAGCTTGATCAAGAAATTTCATTGGAAGCGCTCACTGAGGAATCAATCTTTCTACCTCTATAGGCAATATATTAATTTTACCAGTTTTTCATCATTGTTAACAGAGAAACTCTAAATATCTCTGAATAACTATTTGAAAAAATCATCATACTTAAATACATACGTAAAGTTAAGCTTTTTCAAATACGTAAGTAAAGTTAAGTCTTCTTAAAAGAAGGTGCTATTCTTGTATTTTTGTTTTTCCCTTAAATTCAAGCGCTAAAAGATAAAGCTCCACTGATTCCGATCGGCTTGCGGGTGGTTTAACATGATAGACTTTTTTAAAATGCTGTTTTAGTATTGTGAGAAGAGTGTTTTCTGCTCCACCTTGAAAAGCCTTTGCCAAAAAATGCCCACCAGGTTTTAGAACAGAAAGAGCAAAATCAGCAGCAACTTCACATAAATAAATCGTTCTTAAATGATCTGTTTGACGATGTCCTGTTGTTGGTGCAGCCATATCAGAAAGCACAACATCCGGCTTTGTTCCTAAAGCATCAATTAATTTCTGCGGTGCATCTGCATGTAAAAAATCCATTTCCAGCATCACAACCCCAGGCAACGGATCAACATGCAAATAATCAATACCAACCACGCTAGGCTTTTCATCACTTGACCCTACTATATGCCCAGCCACCTGACACCATCCCCCAGGTGCTGCTCCTAGATCAATAACCTTTTGGCCTTTTTTCAAAAAACTATAACGCTCATTAATTTCAATGAGTTTATAAGCCGCACGCGAACGATAACCATCTACTTTTGATTGATGAACATAAGGATCATTCAAATGCCTCTCTAACCATCGCCGTGATGAAGCTTTAATGGTTCCTGCTTTCTTTTTTACGCGCTGATATAATTCATGTGACCCTGAACCTCCATAGCCACCCTTGGGTATTTTTGTTGTTTTTTTCATCGTTATTCATTGTCTCCATATTTAATTCTCTAACGCTTGAAATCTCTGCTCTTTCTATGACGACACCATACACCATCGCGTAACATCAGCTCTATCAAAATTCCTTCCCTTAATCCACGATCAGCAACCCTTAAACGCTGACTTGGCCAAACTTCTCGAATAACATCTAAAATTGCACAACCAGCTAAAACTAAATCTGCTCTCTCTCGCCCAATAAAAGGACTTATTACGCGTTTTTCTATATCCCATGATAATAGGCGTTTTGTCATAAGAGTAATGTCTGCATCATTCATCCAAATGCCATCCACTTTTCTTCTATCATAACGCTCTAAATTAAGATACATTCCTGCTAAAGTCGTAACTGTACCAGAGGTTCCCAAAAGATGAAACTTCGAACCTTGAGCTAACTCTCCTAATTTATGACGATCTGAAAAATTATTTAACAACCTTCGCACATAGCTTTTCATTTTTTCAAAATCGTCTAAACTAATATTATTTCCTCCAAAACATTCAGCAAGTGTAACAACACCAACAGGAAGAGAAGTCCAAGCGATAATCTGTCCAGCTAAACGGAAAGAACGTTTTTGAGAAACATCAAGAAGAACAATTTCTGATGATCCTCCTCCAATATCAAAAAGCACAATTGCATCAATATTTGGCTCAACAAGCGTACTGCACCCTGTAACCGCAAAACGCGCTTCTGTTTGCCGATCAACAATTTCCAATTCAAGACCTGTTTCATCCAAAACACGCTGAATAAAATGCCTACCATTTTCCGCTGAACGGCAAGCTTCCGTTGCAATCAAACGATAACGCTTAATATGCCTTTGTTTTAACTTTAAATGACAAATCTTTAATGCTTCAATCGCACGATCCATAGCTTGCGTACTAAGAAAACCGTTATTTATTAAACCTTCTCCCAATCGTACAATACGAGAAAAAGCATCAACAACACGAAAATATCCAGGTTTACTGGGAGATGCGATAAGAAGACGACAATTATTCGTTCCCAGATCAAGCGCCGCATAAAGAGATGGAGATTTTACTGGATGGAACCGTCGAAGAAAAGGTGCTTTGAGTTTTTTTGTTTTTTGAGCTCCTATCATTGTCTGACCATGAAACTCAAAAGCTGTTTCCGATTGAATAAAAACCTGTTTCTGTTTACAATGTTTTTTTCTCTGTTGTCCCTTTATATCAACAAATATGGAGCGTGCCTCTGTTCGTGACAATGCAGAACGATTGTTTTTATTACTACCACACGGATCATAGAACTGATCTGCTTCAGTATTGCATGTTTCTCCTCGCTCTGACTCTTTTGAACCATAATTTAACGGGGTCATTTCTCTCATCCCTTGAGCGTTTCCCCCAATAAATAAACGCAAAAACTCTTCTACTCACTCCTAAATAAAGCAACAAAGCAGCATCAAATGATAGATACAAGAAACCATTCCTTCTTTTTCTATCATCAAAATTTTCTACGCTAGCATTATTCAGATTTTTGTATAATCTTTTGGTCGTTTCCATGAAATCATGCTTCTTTTTATGAACTTAAAACTATAAATTAATCGTTTACGTTCATATCAGTTTTTGTAAATTATGCTCTTTTTCATACCATCACGGAGTATACCTCTATTGTAACAAACCAGCACTATCATATTATCTGCTGACTCCTAATGTTACAAAAACCTATATATTGAAATAGTTTATAAGAAGAATTTTTACTTTTTTCTTCAATAGCTTTCTCCACACACTAGCCTCGTTTGACGAAACAACTTTGATTATATTGGAATAAAAGTTCCGTAGTACTACAAAATGCAACTACAATAGCTGTTATCTCGTGAATACAAAGAAAAACTATCGTTCAAAAAATTCTCTAGGATTATAAATTTATCTATTATTACAACACTTCAATTGAAAAATATTAATGCTTAATCAGATTACTCTAAAAATCCATATGAAGTTAAAAAATTTAGCCTACTCAGTTATTGTAAGGAAAACGTATTTTTATTTATTTAAAATTGAGTATTTCTAACAATTTTTTACTTCTAGTAACTAACGCAATCACTCTCTAAGCTTTGTGAAAAACTCTAACTTTATTTTCTATTACACATAAATCACTTATTGTGACTTTATATTCATAAAATTCCTACTCTTTTGAAGAAATCACTTCTATAGCATATTACATAAAACTTCTTACTTATCTTATCCTATAATTCACATAAAAAAAATATAACACAACGAGTTATGAAAAATGACTCTTGTTAAAATCACTCGATGTTTCTAAGGACGCAAAGAATTAAGTGCTGCATTTAATCCTTTAAATGGTACAGTAAAAGAAAATACCTTTCCCTCTTTAAGCTTATAGGAAATACGTACTTTATTGTTCTGCTCTATTTGTTTAGTAAAAACTGGCCCTATAGATGATTGTGCCAAACAAACTGTTTCATTACATTGTGTATAATGAATAAGAACAGGTTTTTTATCACCTTTCACAAACATTTGAATTGGAACATTTATATCAGAATTTGGCAATGTTCGAAAAAGCATTACTGCTTGACCATTTGTCGTAGAAACAAGAGACCAACTAAAAACGGTATTTCCTTCCTGATCATGAACAGTCTGTGTTACATTACATATACCTTGCTTGAGCTTTTGTTTTTCATCACAAATCAAAGTCCAATCATAAAACTGCATAATAATTCGACGTGTTTCACCAGGTTCACCCTTAGGTACCGACAAATGCGGTGGATGCACCGTATAAGTATTATTGTTCTCATTAGCAAAGCTTTCGCCCTTGCCTATTAAGGCAAGAGCAAACAGCACCTTCACTAATATATTTCTCTTTTTTATAATAATAGTCATTTTCTCTATTATCATCTCAACCTCAGAGTAATCCCAGCGCCTATGCCCCAATGACCTCCAGCACTCGTAATAGATACATTCGAGCGGATATTTCCATCTTCAGATGTATAACCAGCACCAATAGCAAATGCCGATTGACTCCGCCACAAACCACTACCAAATGAGACACTTAAGGATCCTGGTATATCATAGTAACGTAAATTAGACACAGCCAAACCAATAGCAGCTGCTTGCCTTGCCTCCTTGCGGACATCTTCAATGGCATAATTTAACGTCTCAAATTTCATATCTGTATAAGATTTCGACTCGTTAAGACTATCATTGACAAGACTACTAACTTTATCATCCGTATATTTCTTCGCATCGTCAAGAACTATCTTCATCTGCTCTTCAGTATAATCATGCAACTGACCACCATTAACAGCTTCCTTAGAACCTGTCTCAATCTTACCATCCCCTACATTGTCTATCAAGACAGGCTCGCTGTCATTCCCACCCACCAACGTGATGCTATTGGTCTTCTTACCCTCCGCATCTTTGTCATAGTTAACAGCTCCATCTGTAACCGCAGTTTCAATATCTTTAACATGTTGGTCTAGCTTATCTACCTTATGATCAACCTCGTTGACCTTCTCGTTC
>NZ_JBHIOY010000007.1:0-116387 GCF_042195785.1 Bartonella sp. AP58NXGY
TGCATCATCACACGGGCGCTCTTGTTTACACTGCTAGGATGCTGCCCTTCTGACCAATCAATTAAAGCATCACAACGTGTATTATCCGCCGCTCTAAGCGACCAATCATAAATCGTCGACATCTCTCATGAATCCTAATTTCGGCAACACATTGATTTATAATGATAATTTACTGTTTTGCATATTGAATGAGAGGACTGAATATAGTAAGATTTTCTTATTCTAAACCCTCTCAGATTGAATCAATTCATATCACTTGCTTGCACGTCATAAGCGGGGTTGGCGTATGGGTAAAAACTATAGAAGAAAGGACTAAAAATGGCTCTTATGAACCGTCTTAATGCAAGATCTGTCGCAACATTGGGGGCTGGAAAATATAATGATGGTGCCGGCTTGTTACTTCATAAGCGTAAAGATGGTGGTGCTCAATGGCTTTATCGTTATACCATTCACGGGCGCCGCCGTGAAATGGGCTTGGGTGCCTTAAGACATGTTTCTTTAAAAAAAGCCCGTGAATTGGCAAACCAATGGCGTTCTGTTTTGCATGAGGGTCGTGACCCCATTAAAGAACGTGAGAAACAAAAGCGTGAAGCAATGCGTAATCTCCATTATTTAAAAGATATTGCCTTGGATACTTTTGAAAGCCGTAAAGCTGAATTAAAAGGTGACGGTAAAGATGGACATTGGTTTTTACCATTACGCCTTCATATTCTCCCTAAATTAGGCTGTCTGCCCGTTTTTGAGATTACGCAAACAGAAATACGCAATACCCTTGCTCCTATCTGGCATACAAAAGCTGATACCGCGCGTAAAGCACTGAATCGTCTTAATCTTTGTCTCAAACATGCGGCTGCCTTAGGATTGGATGTTGATTTACAAGCTGTAGAAAAAGCACGCGCGCTCTTAGGCAAACAACGTCATAATGTTATTAATAGACCAGCCATGGATTGGAAAGATGTGCCCGCTTTTTATCAAACGCTTTGCCAAAAAATAACTATGACACATTTGGCTTTGCGTTTGCTTATTCTGACAGGTGTTCGTACTAATCCCTTACGTCATATTCGTGAAAATCAGATTGATGGGGATATATGGACAATTCCTGCTGAAAATATGAAAGGAAGACGTGATACAACAAAAGAGTTTCGTGTGCCCCTATCATCTGAAGCATTAGATATTTTAAAACAAGCGCGTTTGCTCTCTCGCAATGATTTCTTTTTTTCTGCTAAAGGTCGCGGTCCCCTTGGTGTAAATTGTATGGCTCAATACATGCAACAAACTGGTCTTAAAGCCTGCCCCCATGGTTTTCGCTCTAGTTTACGTGATTGGCTTGCTGAAACAACCGATGCCCCCTATGAGGTCGCTGAAACTATTCTAAGTCATACGGTAGGAGGACAAGTAGAGCGTGCCTATCGTCGTACTGACTATCTAGAACAGCGCCGTGTCTATATGGATAAATGGGCGGCTTATGTCACTGGTCAATCTTAAGATATGGGGTGAATAACCCCATGATCTGTGGATAACTTTCTCTCTCTTCTCTCTCATTCTTTCTCAATAAGACTCATAATTTATCACATCAATAAAACTATGATAAAATATTGTTTTCTATAAATAAAATACCTTCAAAAATGAACCAAAATGTGCTTAATAAATAGGCATGATTTGTTTCTATTTTTTAAGAATGAAAGGATTTTAGAATGACAGAAAATGATATTCTTTTAACAGACCGTGAAAGTGCAAAATTGCTTCATATGAGTGTCTCAACATTTCGCCGTCATGTCACCAATGGCTCTCTCCCAAAACCTTTAAAATTTGGTTTTTTATCCCGTTGGTTACAATCGGATCTTTTGAATGTAATCGAACAAGCAAAACAGCAACGTCAAAGTGACGCGGCATAAAAAAACCTTGTCACGTAAGGACGGACAAGGCTTTCTCAAACTCATCAATCTAGAGATAGCACAATCCGTCCTATGATGCAACGTTATAGGATTTAAAATGATGTGTTCTTTTAAGAATGCGCAAGGTATCACACGTGCTTTGCGTGGGGTTTGGCATGGGCGTTATGGAACAGCCCGTTGCCCTGCTCATGAGGATAGGCTGCCTAGCTTATCTATTTCTAATGGAAATGATGGGCGTCTTTTACTTTATTGTCATGCTGGCTGCTCTTTTAGAGAGATCATACAAGCGCTTATTAGAATTGGCTTGCTTGGAAAACAAGCTTATGCTCATACGCTTTCTTTCTCAAAACAGTTTTGTGCTGATCTCAAACGAGTAAAACAGAAAGCAGAGAGAGCAAAAGCAATTTGGCAACAAAGCCAACCAATCAAAAAAACTTTAGCTGATTTTACCTTTGCTACGCGTGCTTATAGCCAAGCCTTTGAGGTCCTTATAAGGCAAGCCCCGCATAATGCATATTTTTACGATCTCCTCTATTTTCTAAGGTAAATAACATGATACAAGATAATAAAAATATTTTAGAGAATAATACTCCTTTAAATGATAACGATAATGGCTCTTTAAATGATAAGACTTGTTTAGAAGCCATTCCTTATAAGCAAGCATTGCAACAAAACGGTTGGGGGGAATTAAAACCACTTGAATATACTCTCTTACCCGTCGAGTCTTTTCATGCTGCGCAAATGCCTTTAACTTTAAGTCGCTATGTTTATGACGTTGCTGACCGTCAACAAGCGCCTCTTGATTTTGTGGCTGTCGCTGCTTTGTGTGGCTTGGCTGCTCTCATTGGCAATGGTGTGCGGATTGCTCCAAAACAACATGATGATTGGAAGATTGTCCCTAATCTCTGGGGCGCTCTTATTGGTCAACCTTCAACCATGAAAACACCTACCATGCAAGCCGCTTTAGCGCCTATCACTTGCCTTCAAAAGAAATGGTATAAAGACTGGCTAAAGCAGAAAGAGAGACAAGAAATTGAAGAGATACTTGAAACTTTAGACAAGTCTGAAAAGAAAAAACAAGCCCATAAAGCAATCAAAAAAGGAGATCTTGAAACAGCCCATGCTCTTTTGTCTGAAACCCTCTCTAAAGACAATGCGCGTGATGATGATATCTCTCGTTTTATTGTTAATGATGTGACCGTTGAAAAGCTTGGGGAACTTTTAAAAGAAAACCCCCGTGGTCTCTTGATGGTGCGTGATGAATTATCCGGTTTCTTAACAGATATGGAACGGAAGGAATATCAAACAGAGCGTGCCTTT
The DNA here is from genome assembly GCF_042195785.1 of Bartonella sp. AP58NXGY. NCBI lineage: Bacteria > Pseudomonadati > Pseudomonadota > Alphaproteobacteria > Hyphomicrobiales > Bartonellaceae > Bartonella > Bartonella sp. AP58NXGY. The sequence goes on from NZ_JBHIOY010000007.1 coordinate 3,216, forward strand.
TATTTGGAAGCTTTTAATGGAGATGGTCAATTTACTTATGACCGGATTGGGCGTGGAACCATTTTTATTCCCAATGCAACCGTCTCTATTATAGGGGGCATTCAACCCTCTCGCATTCTCCCCTTTATACGCAATGTTTTATATGGCAAAGGCAATGATGGTTTCTTACAACGCTTTCAAATGCTGGTCTTTCCCGATGAGACAAAAGATTGGAAATGGGTTGATAGACCTCCCAATCAAGAGGCATGGGAAACTTATGAAGGGGCATTTCGTTCTCTTTATGATAAACCCCTTGGTTCACCAGAACACCCTCTTGTGATGCGCTTTTCTGCTGAAGCTCAAGAGATCTTTCGTGAATGGATGCAAAAGATTTTTAAAGAAGCCAAAGAGAATAACCTTTCTGAAAGCTTACAAGCGCATCTTTTGAAAATGCCTAAGACCATAGTAAGTCTTGCGTTGATTTTTGAATTAACCGAAGGGGGTCGTTTTGAAATCAATAGAGATGCCCTTCAAACAGCCTTGCGATGGGAAAAATATTTGTTCAGTCATGTCAAAAGGCTCTATGCGGCGGCGGATAGCTTAGCAACAGAGGGGGCAAAATTGATTGTCGAGCGCTGTGATCATTTACCCGATGTCTTTACTTTACGTGATATTCATCAAAGAAGTTGGACGCATTTAAAAGATAATCAAACCGTTAAGCAAGCTTTAGAGCTTTTATGTCGCTCCAATCATATTCGTCAAATATCAGTGGAAAATAGCTCTCAAAGCGGTCGACCGACCATACGCTATGAATGGCATCCTTTCGTTAAAAACAACAGCATCAAGCAATGAAGCCATTGTAATTTTTTGTTGTCCTTAAAACCTTCAAAGATCTTATCGTACCAACAAAGGGTTTACGAAGTATCTTTGAGGGTTTTTGTTTTATCATTTTTTAAAGAAGAAACATAAAGAGTCCTTTTAACCTTGTGTCAAAGATATCCAAAACACAACCTCTATAGGTTTTGACGGGGTTTTGAGTTTTGAGGGTTGCTGCTATTATGTAAAAAAACGATAAAAATTAAAAATGTTATTTTTCAATGTGTTAAGATTTTACAGATCTTAAAAAAACAACTCATATTGATAACACAACCTATAAATTCAACTAATAATATACGTTTTGAGGGGGTTTTGACGGTTTTTACACCTTCAAAACCTATAAGCAAAATTCGTAATAAAACTTATCAAAATACTCATTCTGATATTTTAAATCCCATAGCGCATTTATCTTGATTAACCCGTGAAACGAACAGCAAATTTTACTACTTTGCTGATCTTATCCCATGTCATGGGCTGTTGATAAGCAGCCTTTATGAAATTTATTTGAAAAAATATCGGCTTTTTTTATCAGTTTTTTCCCATTTTTATCGTTATTTGCTTTAAATGCATTTAATTGAATTCGTTTTGATTCTTTTGATGATTATTGATCATATCATAAGGCAAGGGATTTTTATTACAATATGCTGCAATCTGTTAACTCTGATAATGAACACGTCACTTTACGCTCTCTGTTGGAATTCTACCGTAAAAAGGCAAAATCACCCCGTGAATTGGGAACGCTGTTTGAAAACCTTGTAAAGGTTTATTTAGCTGAAGACCCGTTGCAAAAGCAAGAATACGAAAAGGTTCAAACTTATTTGGAATGGGCGCAAGAGCATGATGAAGATGGGCGTGATATTGGTATTGATTTGGTCGCTACAATCCGTGATCAAGGAGGATATGCGGCTATTCAATGTAAATGCTACGATGCTTCTCACATCATTAAAAAAGAAGATATTGATAGCTTTATCGCTGCCTCTGGGAAAAAGATTTTTACGCGTCGTATTCTCGTTGATAGCACCGAAAGCAATTGGAGTGATAATGCTAACAACACTTGTGATGGTCAAGAAGTTCGTATTCAACAGATTAATCTGTTTGATTTAGAAAACAGTCAAATTGATTGGGGCGCTTATAAAGAACAAGGACAAGCCGTCCTTAAAGAGCAACCGAAAAAAAAGCTTTTAGATCATCAGATAGAAGCGCTTGAAAGAGTTTGTGAAGGTTTACAAGAAGCAGACCGTGGCAAGCTTATTATGGCATGTGGTACGGGTAAAACATTCACCAGTTTGAAGATAGCAGAAACCATAGCAGGAAAAGGCAAGCGTGTGTTGTTTTTAGTGCCCTCCCTTGCTTTGATGTCACAAACAATCCGTGAATGGACCCTTGATACAGAAATCCCCTTGCGTTCCTTTGCGGTGTGTTCGGATACACAAGTAGGCAAACGTCGTAAAAGTAAACAGGATGATGAATCTGGTCTTGATGCATCAGATCTTGTCTTGCCGGCAACCACGGATTCACAAGAGCTTGCGCGTAAAGCCAATAAGACCTCTCTTGATGTGATGACTGTGGTCTTTTCAACTTATCATTCCATTCAAGTGATTTCGGATGCACAAAAGGAATATGATTTACCCGAATTTGATCTGATCATTTGTGATGAAGCACACCGTACGACTGGGGTTGTATTGGGAACAGACAAGCATGAATCTGAATTTATCAAGGTTCATGATAACAGCATCATTCGAGGTAAAAAACGTCTGTATATGACTGCAACGCCTAAGATCTTTGCTGATAGTGCCAAAAAACAAGCCCATGAGATGAATGGTATTCTGGCGTCTATGGATGATGAAGCGCTTTATGGAAAAGAGCTTTACACTTATACATTCTCAAAAGCCGTTAAGAATGAACTCTTAGTTCCTTATAAGATTATTATCTTGGGTGTTAATGAAGAGGAAGTGAGTGAATCCATTCAACATCTGATGACCGATGAGAATTATGAACTTACTCTTGATGATAAAACCAAGATCATCGGCTGTTATCAAGCTCTTAGCAAAATAGATCTAAAAGTTGATCTGAGTGATGACCCTAACCCTATGCGGCGGGCTTTGGCTTTTTGTAGAGATATTAAGACTTCTGAACGTATCCGTGATACCTTCAATTCTCCAGAAATACAGAAAGAATTATATAATCTTCATAAGCTCTATAAAGAGACGCCGCCTCTTCAGTGTACCTTTGCTCATATCGATGGAACGCAAAGTGCCAAGAAGCGCAATGAAGCTCTTGATTGGTTAAAGGAAGATGCGGGAGAGCATGTCTGCCGTGTGTTAACCAATGTAAGATGTCTTTCTGAGGGTGTTGATGTTCCTGCTCTTGATGCGATCATGTTTTTACACCCGCGCAAAAGCCAAGTGGATGTGATACAGGCGGTGGGGCGTATCATGCGCCGTGCCAAAGGCAAGAAAAGAGGCTATATCATTTTACCCGTTGGGGTGCCGGCTGGGATTTCTGCTGAAGAGGCTTTAAAATACAACAAGAGATACAGTGTTGTCTGGCAAGTGATCAATGCTTTGCTTTCCCATGATGAGAATTTCGAAATCACCCTTAACCAGATGATTTTAGGGCAAGACGTTAGTGATGTTTTGGAGATTAGCGCCTTAAAGAGCATGACAGCGGTTGAGGATAAAATCTATGTTTATGAGAAACCAGAAAGCGCGGGGCTTGAGATTGGAAAAGCAGCCTATGAACCACAAAAATACATTCATAGTGTTACAGGAAGATTACCCTTTTATAAAGAGTTTCCCAATGCCCTTAAAACCCTTTTGGCTAAGAAATTTACCCTTGCCGATTACTGGGGCATATGGGCTGGCAATGTTGCTGAGATTGCACAAAATCATATCAATCGTCTTAAAGACATACTTTCTGATGAAAACAGTGAAGCCTTTCATGCTTTTGATGCCTTTCATAAGGAACTAAAAAACAATTTAAACAGTGAAATAAAACAAGAGGAAGCCATTGAGATGTTAGCACAACATCTTGTTACGCGTCCTGTGTTTGAAGCTTTGTTTGAGGGCAATGAATTTGTGCAAAACAATGCTATCTCACAAGCCATGGAAAAGATTTTAGCTGAGTTAGATAAAACCAATATCAAGCAAGTATCAAAAGAGTTACAAGAGTTTTATGACAGTGTGAAATTCCGTGCCTCTGGGATTACCTCCCCCCAAGCAAGACAAAACCTTATTATCAAGCTTTATGAAGATTTTTTTACAAAGGCATTTAAGAAAACCACCGATAGGCTTGGGATTGTTTATACCCCCGTTGAGGTTGTTGATTTTATCATTCATTCTGTTGATGATGTATTGCGTAATGAGTTTGGAAAAAGCTTGGGGTCACGGGGTGTCTCTATTCTTGACCCTTTTACAGGTACAGGAACCTTTATCACAAGGCTATTACAATCCAATCTCATCAAACCAGAGGATATGGAATATAAATTCCGTCATGATATCCATGCCAATGAGATTGTTTTGCTTGCCTATTACATAGCTGCGATTAACATTGAATCGACTTATCATGGTCTTATGAAAGGTGAATATATTCCTTTCAAACATATTGGTTTGACTGATACGTTTCGGATGCTTGAAGAGAAAAACTTGCTACAGGAATTATTCAAAGAAAACAGTGAATATTTGGAACATCAAAAGAAACTGGATATTAAAGTTATCTTTGGTAATCCTCCTTATTCGGTAGGACAAAAAAGTGAAAACGATAATGCAAAAAACACCTCCTATCCTATACTCGATAACCGTATTCGTGAAACTTATGCTGCTCAATCGAATGCAACAAATATGCAAGCTCTTTACGATAGCTATATCCGTGCTATTCGTTGGGCTAGTGACCGTATTGATAATGCTGGCGTAATTGGTTTTGTCACAAATGCAAGTTTTATCAATGGAAGTTCCATGGATAGCTTACGAAAATGCCTCGTTGAGGAATTTAGCAGCCTTTATATTTTCCATTTGCGGGGAAATGCGCGGACTTCTGGAGAACAACGTAAGAAAGAAAGTGGTGGGATTTTTGGTGAAGGATCACGAGCTCCCATTGCTATATCTATTCTCGTAAAAAATCCAAATGCACAACAGCATGGTAAGATATATTTTCGTGATATTGGAGACTATCTCAATAGAGAAGAAAAGCTCACGATAATTGAAAAATTTAGGAGTATTGATGGCATTACACGGAGCAAAGAAGGTTGGCAAATAATTACACCGGATAAACATGGAGATTGGATTAATCAACGTGATGATAATTTTAAAGCATTTTTAGCCATAGGTTATAAAAAAGGTCATGGTAAAAAACTTTTTGAAAACTTCTCTCGTGGCATTATGACAAGCCGTGATGCTTGGGCATATAACTCAAGCCGTGAAATAGTGGCAAAGAATATGCATAATATGATTGCTTTCTATAATAGTGAAGTAAAACGTTTTAACAATACTTATTTATCAGCTGATCATAAAGTACGTGCAAATGCTGTAAACGATTTTGTCAATTCGGATGAGAGCAAAATAAGTTGGAGTTATAATCTCAAAAAAGATTTAGTAAAAGGAAAGTTTTTCAACTTTAAGGAAAAGTGCCTTACCAAAAGTTTGTATCGTCCTTTTACTAAGCAGTGGCTTTATAGTGATTCTGTTCTCAACTGCGATGGTGCTTATCAGACGCGTATATTCCCGACAGGACAAGTGGTTGAAAATAAGATGATACAACTTACAGGTATAGGAGCAAAGAAAAACTTTTTTGTACTGATGATTAAGACTGTATCTGATCTCCAAGTGATAGAGAATGGTCAATGCTTTCCACGCTATATTTACGAAGATACTACAGTTTCAAAAGATAAAAACAAAAAACAATCCCATTTATTTACAAACTCTATAGAGGAAAACAAAACATCTGGTTTACAAAGGCGTGATGCTATAACTGATGAAGGATTAGCACATTTTAAAGCGGCTTATCCTAATGAAAAAATCACTAAAGATGATTTATTCTATTACGTTTACGGTCTACTTCATTCGGAAGATTATCGTGCCCGTTATGCTGATAACCTCTCTAAAGAACTACCTCGTATCCCTTGTGTAAAGAGTGCTGATGATTTTTGGAAGTTTGTGACAGCAGGGCGTGAACTGGGACATTTGCACGTAAATTATGAAACTGTAGAGCCGTATCCAGTGACCTTTAAAAAGGGTAATCCAAAAGTTACAGAGATCTCTAATCCCGAAAAATTCTATTATGTAACTGAAATGAAATTCGCAAAAATTAAAAATAGTAAGGAAAAGGATAAATCAACAGTTATTTACAATAGCAATATCACAATAACAGATATCCCTCTTGAAGCTTATGAGTATATAGTCAATGGTAAACCCGCTCTTGAATGGGTTATGGGGCGTCAATGCGTTAAGACTGATAAAAAGAGCGGCATTGTTAATGATGCCAATCGCTATGCTGTTGAAACCGTTGGCAACCCTGCTTACCCATTGGAGTTGTTTCAAAGGGTTATTACCGTAAGTTTAGAAACAATGAAAATCGTAAAAAACTTACCAAATTTGGTATTAAGAGAAACTGAATAACTTATAAAGCATGCTCATATAATGGGTATGATAAACTCACAAGGGGTATAAGGTCTTATACCTATAGGTTCTATACCCCTTTATACATTGCTTACATACAATCTTTAAAAGGATAATTTATCATGCGTTATTCTAAAAAGAAATCATTTGCACTTTTAGATACTCTTATTTGGATTGCTTTAAGACTTTTAAGAAATCCACTCTTAAATAGAATTAGATTTTTTTACATTGCCTTTAAAAGATTATACCGTAATTTAAAATGATAGCTTTATTGTTTTCAAAAGCTTTGTTTAAAGAGAGTTATGTATATTCATTTTGCTTAGAGGTTTTGAAGGTGTAAAAACCGTCAAAACCCCCTCAAAACGTATATTATTAGTTGAATTTATAGGTTGTGTTATCAATATGAGTTGTTTTTTTAAGATCTGTAAAATCTTAACACATTGAAATATAATGTTTTTACTTTTTATCATTTTTTTACATAATAGCAGCAACCCTCAAAACTCAAAACCCCGTCAAAACTCATAACTATAATGATCTTGATAGCATCTCTTATGAGTTACAAGCTATCTTTTGAAAAGCTTTAAAGGATCATATGATTTTCATAAAGCACGTTGTAATCAATTCTCTAAAATCATAAGGTTATCATTCAAAAGAACTGATTAAAATTCATAAAAGGGATTTTGCTAATCTCTATAATTATCAGTTTCTATTGAGATGTTTTCATAACAATCTATAAATCGTAATTATCCTATATCCTATTTATCGTTTCTCTTATGAAAATGAAAAATGATGCGGTGGCTATAAAGCAGATAACAGCTATAGAGAATGCATAAAAACAGCAAGGTTTTATAATCATAATGCAAATGAAAGCATTGATTATAAGAGTGCCCTTATAAAAAGCTGTTAAGTTGCAAATGTGTTATAAACAAAATTCACAAAAAAAATTAAAATTCATTTAGTAAAAAAGCTAATAGGTTATAAAGCTAAAAAAAACGCATTATGAGAGCGTTTCTAAATATTATAAATGTATAGATTCAAAAAACAGCGCAATCGTTTCTAAAGCCCATAATATAGATTTAAAAGCATATAAATATAAAAGAAGCAATTCATAAGAACATGATAACATTAATACATAATGCGATTTAAAAAATACAAAAAATATCAAAAAAGATAAAATATTATTTGACAATAAATACGTATTTTGTTATATAAATAATCAAGTGATAGAAACACTTAACGATTAGCGGATAGGTTACGAAACAACCTCTCCCATGTCTTTAAAATACTGACTATCTTTTATGCTATGATTAGCATATATGATGATTTTGTCGGGTGTAGTTACGCCATACAATACTCTTATGAGAAAAGCGTAACAACGGACTAATCGCCGTGTTTCTAGCGCCCGATGCTCTTATAGGGTGTCAATAGAAACTTTCTAACGATTAGGTTTTAAATATGACAAATATATCAAACAACACCCCCGTTCTCTCTAACATTGCAAATGAAACCACGCTTGTTAATAAACAAGAGCCTGCAAAAAAATACGAATTTATTGATGATGGTGAATATATCGATGGTCATTTCTTAACGCGTATTAGAGCCTTAAGAGATTTTGATGATGTAAAAAAAGGCGACCTCGGGGGCTATATTGAAAGTGAAGATAATCTCTCTCATGAGGGAAATTGCTGGGTTTATAATAAAGCACGCGTCTTTCAAAATGCACGGGTTTTCGGAAATGCGAAAATCAAAAGCTTTTTTGTTGACGTCTATGGCAATGCTCAAATTTATGGGAATGCTATTTTTGAAGGAAGGACATTAAAGGACAATGCTAAACTTTCAGGCAATGCTCATGCTAGCAATGCCGTTGTAATTGAAGGCAATGCACAACTTTATGATAATGCCTATGTAACTGATTATGCTCATATTTCTGATAATGCCGTGATTTGTGATAATGCCCATGTTGGGGGTAATGCAAAAATAAGTGGCTCTGCTTATATTTGTGATGATGCACGGGTTTTTGATGATGCCATGGTTTGTGATGCTCTTATCTCAGGTAATTCTTATATTCATAGCAATGCCTCTCTAACTGCTAATGAAGATATTTGTGATGATGCATATCCAGAATTTGGTAGTGAAGATGATTATTACCGTCATGAGTATTATGCTGATTGTGAATGGTACTATGACGATGATAGCGAATATGAAAATGATGCTGCGTAAATAACGCGCGGGCGCGGCGGGGGCGCCCTCTTTTAAACATCTCATTTTAAAATTTATCAAATATGAACTTAGGAAGATACCTATGTCCACTATAACTGTATCTAAAAAATATGAATTAACTAATGAAAATCATACTTTTGAAGGGATTACTATACACCGCATTCGTGCTTTAAGAGATTTTGATGATGTTAAGGCTGGTCAATTGGGTGGCTTTATTGAAAGTGAAGATAATCTCTCTCATGATGGCAATTGCTGGGTCTATGATAATGCTGGTGTTTTTTGCAATGCTGTCGTTTCTGATAACGCAAAAATACGTAATGATGCCATTATTGCTAGAAATAACAATGAAATCAAGGGGGATAATTGTTAATAGGCTTGGCGTTATGTCAAAATATCAGTGGTGATATTGCTTTTTGGTTGTTTTAGAAATGAAATAATGAACTCAAATATTGATGAATGAAACAGGAGGTTTAAATTGAAAATATTAATTCCAGATGACTATCAAAAAGCTACCCTAACATTACAGTCTATTACAAAATTAATGAAATCGCATGAAGTGCTGGTTATAAATAATTTAGCTAAAGAATATGATTTAGAAGATAGGCTCAAAGAGATAGATATTCTGATCTTAATCAGAGAGCGGACTATAGTTGATAGAAATCTTCTCCTGAAACTGCCAAATTTAAAATTAATCTGCCAAACAGGCCCTATAGGTTCACATATTGATATAGAAACTTGTAGAGACTTAGGAATTGAAATATTAGACGGTGGTGGAGATCCAACTTCTGCTGCTGAATTTGCGTGGCTCTTAATTATGTCTGCGCGTAGAAAACTCTGTAAATCTGTATCTGATATGAAAAAAGGACGATGGCAAACAACATTTGGCAACCAAATGAAAGGGGCTACTCTTGGAATATTCGGGTTTGGCCGTATTGGTAAAATGGTTGCTCAATATGCTCAAGCTTTTGGCATGTCCATTTTGGTTTATGGGAGCGAGCGTTCAACGCAAGAAGCAAAAAATTTAGGTTATCATTTTACGCATTCAAAAGATGAATTTTTTACACGTCCTGACGTTATATCCGTCCATTTACGTTTAAGCGATAAAACCAGAGAAATCATAAAATTAAATGATCTATTGAGCATGAAACCTCATGCTATTTTTGTCAACACAGCGCGTTCAGCTTTGGTTGAAAAAGGGGCGATAGAAAAAATACTCAGTTTGGAAAATTCAACTTACTTTGCACTGGATGTTTATGACAGCGAGCCAATATATGAGAGCAAATTATTGCAATCAGATAGAGTTCTTTGCACACCGCATCTGGGCTATGTAACTGAAGAAAGCTTTGAGAGTTATTTTGAAAAAGCTTGCCAAAATATAGCTTCTTTTATGAAGAGCACTTAATGCCGGCTGAGCCAATGTTTGTAAAATTTATCTTATATCGCTAGCGTATCAAATTTGTACGACACATAATAGCTTATTTCCTTAAATTAAGCATATTCCTTAGCTTTCATATTAATACCAATCGTATTGACAGATTTTTATGTAATCAGCATAAAATACCTCATTTATTGCTGCAATCATTATTAAAAAGGCTACCTCATTGGAATACACTTTAATTGGAGGGGGGCATAGTGAGCAATAATAAATTTATAGAAAACAATTATTATAGATGGATTGTATTACTTGTTGCCACTATCGTTCAAGCATCAGCCTGCTTCTTTGTTCAAGGGATTGGTCCTTTAGCTGAATTTTTTAAGAAGGATTTCTCGCCTAGTGACTCTCAGATAGGTTTGCTGTCTTCAGCAGCGCAGTTCCTACCTATTATTGGATTACTTGTAGCTGGTGAATTACTAGACAAGTTTAACGAGCGCTATATTATTGGAGTTGGCGCACTCAGCGTTTCTATCGCTCTTTTATTGGGAGCAATTGCAGAAAACTATATTTCCCTTTTGGTTTGTTTGCTCATTGTAGGGGGATTTTATAGTTCTGCTCAACCTGGTGGCGCTAAATCTGTTTCTGCATGATTTCCACAATCGCAGCACGGATTTGCAATGGGAATAAGGCGAGCGGGGCTACCATTAGGTGGGACATTAGCTGGGATGGTTCTTCCTGCGAGTGCGCTTGTCTATGGCATACAAGGTGCGTTTTTGGTCGGTGCCATCGTTTCTTTTTTAGGGGGATGTATATTTATTATTTTTTATCACTCACCAACAAAAGTTGTAGCTATCGTTCCAGAAAGCAAGGCAAAAGTTTCGTTCTATGCAAATGTAAAGTCTCGTCTTGCGATGTTAACTGCACCGCATATGAAGAATATTATTTTTTCAGGCGTTTCACTTGTGATCGTTCAATATGTTTTAACCATTTTTATAACGATTTATTTTTATAGAATCGATCACCTGTCTTTAGTAGAAGTGCTTATTTATTTTTTGTCTTACAAGCTTCTGGTGCCTTAGGAAAAATTATTTTAGCAGCGTGGAGTGATCATTGTAGAAAAGAACGATTTTTTCCTGTCTTGTTTTGCGTGATTGCAGTCGTTTTTGGATTTTTAATATTAATTTTAGGCATGAGTGGATCCATAATTTATTTAACTATTTTATCTGCTTGGTTAGTTTTTGGGGGAATGGGATAGTATGGCCCTTGGGTTGCTTATATTGTAGACTCTTCGCCGAAAGAAAGCGTTAGCTTTTCTCTGGGTTTAGCAATGTTTGTAAATCAAATCGCAATTATTACTGCTCCACCATTATTTGGATTAATCCAAGATTTTACAGACACTTATTTACTAACATGGCTGATTTTAATTATTGTTTTTTCACTTTTCTTAATAAAAAAGTAGGGGAATATAATTGGGGAGGAAATTATAATGATAAATGAAAGTACTTTTGAGTTGAGCAATGTCGAAAGAGATAAACTTTGGGAGGCTTTAGGCCATGTTATTTATGATCCATACAGTGGTATTGAATATTCGGTTGAGCTAAAAAATAGCATTTTCGCTGCTATCTCATAGAATATTGATAATTCTTATGAATCAAAAGATGCCGATTACCCCTAGACCATATTTAATCTTTGAAAACCTATCCTATTGATAGACAAATTAATACGTCACCTAATCCTTATAATTTAGATGTGTCTTGTAAAAGTGGCTATATTAGCAAAAATTTAATTATGATGTTTTCTTTATTGATCGGAAAGCCTTATTCAATTAAGTTTGAAGGCGAACATATAGCAAATAACCTAGTTCCTTTAGAAGATAATAAAAAAGATTATACAGGATTAGGATCTGAAATTGAGTTAGATTTTCATATAGAAAATGCTGCACTAAAATTTATAACGGGTTTAAATTTATCTCCTGAAGGGGTCCTTTTATCTGGTGTTCGCAATGATGTTGATGGTCCGTTAACGAGAATATTTGATGCACGTCTAGCTTTAAAACTTTTAAGTGAGGAGGATTTGAGGAGCTTAAAGGATAATTTATACATAATTAATGTTCCTTATAGATGGAGAAAAAATGGGGTAACCTCTACAAGTAAAGTACCCCTCGTTCAAGGGGATGGTGAATTCCCAGATATCAGCGCTGTTTTTTATCCAGGCATGTTAGAACCACAGTCAAAAAAAGCCAAGGAAGCTTTAGATCATTTTTATGAAGCTATTAAGGCTGTATCTTTTGGAATTGATGTACAACCAGGAAGATTATTATACATTGATAACAGAATGGCTCTACACTCTAGAGATAAATTTTCTGGATCATTTGATCGTTATAAAAATCCAATGCGGTGGATTCAAAGAGTGTTTGTGTCTGCAGATTTATGGAATCATAGATATGTAGAACAAATAAAAGAAAGAGTATTTGATTTTCAATGCTAATGTCCTGATAATGATATAATGGTGAGTATTATTCTGGTTTATATATATTGACGATACATCTCATATGTATAGATTTCTCCCACATAATCAGGTGAGGTTACTACCTGATTATAAGCTGTGGTGGCCAATTGATGCTCTATGGTTGCATTTGATCTTTATTATTTCTTCCCTTCCTTTCAAGCGCTAAGGGAACTCTCCTATCAAGCTCTTGAAAGAGCGATTTGGAATAATTTCATAAGGCGAAATAAAAACATAGTGACAAACTTTTCTATTGTTTTCACAAGTATGACGGCTTGCATGGTTGCCCCCTTCAAACACGGAAGCTTTTTTCTTGCACGATGGAATCTTTCATATATGAGACAACATAATTAATTTATAACAGATAATTCAATGTATTATCTAAAAAATGCGCCGAAATAGCTATTAATGTGAACATATGAATTAAAAAAACAAACATCGCGTACAAATAAATTCACACATAATTGAGCACACGGCTTATAACATTTTTTAGATGAACAAATAATAATACACCCCATGTCTTTAAACAAAGAATGAAAATCATAAAATAAGCTCTAAGGATAATAGGGACTCTCCACAAAGAAGAGATAGAGATGAAGACTCCAAAGACTTCATCATCACCATCCTTCACTATTTTATTAATATATTCATTTTATACAAGAATCTTTCCCTCAGAAGAAATAGCATTTGCCACAGCTTCCTCGCTTGCCTCATCAGGTAATAACATCTCATTATGAGCGCATCCCGATGGAATCATGGGAAAACAATTTTCTAAATGATAAACACGACAATCAAAAAGAACAGGTTTATCACAGTCAATCATCTGTTGAATTTTATCATCAAGTTCATCGGGTTTTGAACAATAAATTCCCACGGCTCCATAAGCTTGTGCCAATTTCACAAAGTCAGGCATAGACTCCGTATAAGAATGAGAAAGACGATTACCATGCAGCAATTGCTGCCACTGGCGAACCATTCCCATATACTGATTATTTAAAATAAAAATTTTTACAGATGTGTTATGCTGAATAGCTGTTGCAAGTTCTTGAATATTCATCTGAATGGAAGCATCTCCAGAAATACATACAACAAGTGCATCAGGATGCGCTATTTGAACACCAATCGCGGCTGGCAGACCATACCCCATCGTTCCAAGTCCACCAGAAGTCATCCAGTGTTTTGGTTCATCAAAGTGATAATACTGCGCTGCCCACATCTGGTGTTGTCCAACATCTGTTGTAATATAAGGACAGACATCTTTGGTCAGAGCATAAAGTCGTTCAAGAGCATATTGCGGCATGATGACATCTTTTTTCTCCGCATATGCCAATGAATTACGAGCTTTCCAACGGTTAATTTGCGTCCACCACGCCTCACGGACTTCACTGTTAAACGCTGGTTGCTGTATCTTTAAGAGTTGCGTCATATCTCCTAAAACACAAGCCACATCACCAATAATTGGAACTTCTGCTTTCACAATTTTATTGATAGAAGAAGGATCAATATCAATATGAATAATACGCGCATGAGGTGCAAATGCATCAAGGCGCCCCGTGATACGATCATCAAATCGTGCTCCAACGGCTAACATAACATCACAATCATGCATGGCCATATTAGCCTCATAGGTTCCATGCATTCCCAGCATTCCAAGCCAATTTTTGCCAGAAGCAGGATAGGCACCAAGTCCCATGAGTGTTGATGTAATCGGAAAATCTCCCAATTGAACCAAATCACGCAAGAGCTGTATAGCTTTCATCCCCGATGAAATAACACCACCACCAGAATAAATAACAGGACGTTTTGCCTCAACTAAAAGAGAAACAGCAGATTCGATAGCCTTAATATTCCCTTTCAACGATGGAGAAGAATGCAAAGTTTCCTGAACTTTAGGTGCTCTATAAAATCCTGAAGCAAATTGAACATCCTTAGGAATATCAATCAAAACCGGTCCTGGACGCCCCGATTGAGCAAGAAAAAAAGCTTCATGAATAATTTCCGCAAGATCATTGACGTTTTTGACCAGCCAATTATGCTTCGTACAGGGCTTTGTAATACCAACCGTATCAGCTTCTTGAAAGCCATTTGTTCCAATTATTGTTGTCGGTACCTGACCAGAAAAACAAACAAGAGGGATAGAATCCATGAGTGCATCTTGTAAAGGTGTAACAGCATTCGTTGCCCCTGGACCAGAAGTCACAAGCATAACACCTACATTTCCAGTGCTGCGTGCATAGCCTTCAGCCGCATGCCCTGCCGCCTGTTCATGGCGCACTAAAATATGCTGGAGTATATCTTGATGATAAAGAACATCAAAAATAGGTAAAACAGCCCCACCAGGATAACCAAAAATATGTTTAACCCCTTGATCTATAAGAGCCTGAACCACTATTTCAGCGCCAGACATTATTTTTCCATCTGCACTCTCTTGCTTTCTTGGATCATTTCTCATTTTTCCCACTCACCTACTTGATAGGACAATAAAAAAGCCCCTAACGGAGCCCATAAAAAAAGACCCCAAAGGAGCCTATTACACAACACATATTGTATGATCACCCCACTATTGCAACGCATAAAGTATATAAAAACATTCCTTATAGAAAGATTTTTAATTCCATTGATACCATTCGTCAATAAAAAATTATATTTTCTAAAAAATTTCTCCTTCACGAATTATCTTTTATCTTTCGCAATTTTTCTGCAAAGCTCCAGTTTTTCATCAAGAAATAAGCATCCAATCTTCATCAAATTGATTACGAAACCATGTCATTTGTCTTTTTGCATACCGCCTCGTTTGTTTTTTCACATCTTCAAGAGCATTCTCAAAGCTTCTATATCCATCCAAATAAGCCATAAATTCAGGTATACCAATAGCCTTCATTGCTGGTAACGAAGGAGAAAGCATAAGATTCTTCATGGCGACCACCTCTTCTAACGCTCCTCTTTCAATCATAGAGTCCAAACGTTTATGAATGCGTTCATAAAGCAGAGGGCGTGATGGCATGAGAAGAATTTTTTCAGCGAAATTCGACGCAATGAGAGGCGTTGTTTTTTGCTTCTGCCACCAACTGAGCTTCTTACCGGTTGCATCATAAACTTCCAAAGCACGAACAATACGCTGTCTATCTTGCGAAGAAATTTTTTCAGCAACACCAGCATCAATCTGTAACAACTGGTCATAAAGACTTTCAGGTCCCTCTTGATCAAGCAGCAGACGCCATTTCTGCCGCACAACATCTGGAACATGAGGAATTTCCGAAATCCCCTCTAAAAGAGCACGAAAATAAAGTCCTGTCCCACCAACAAAAATAACTGATCTTAAAGAAAAAGTAGCCAATAGCTTTTCAACATCACACAACCATTGCCCTACTGAATAATTCAACGTAGGACTCACATGACCATAAAGATAATGGGGAACAATCGCAGTATCAGCCTCTCTCGGTCGTGCTGTTAAAATATTTAAAACATCATAAACCTGCATTGAATCAGTATTAATAATGAGAGCATTTTTTTCTTGAGCCATGTGCAAGGCAAGTTCTGACTTCCCACTCGCCGTTGGCCCCGCTATTAATGTAATCGTTCTCTGTGTCATGAATAGCACCCCCTACCTATCAGTAACTTATTGCAACATGCATGACAGTCCCCTAAAGCCGCTGTATTTTCTCTCCATGATCATAAAGTAAACACTTTAAACAAAAATACGAACACAAATTCTTTTTAATACAAAGAAAATCTCATGAAACTTATTAAAAAAACAAATGAACTTAATAACAACATCAAAAAAATTTCAAAGCATTTTTGTTATCATCATTCAATAACAATCCACAGCTATAATAATTCTTTCCATTACATCAAAAACATACTCTTTGTCATCATTGGTGAACATAATACGGAAGCTTAATCTATACAATCAAACAGCTTTATTTTGTCCTATAAAAAAAGCATTCTAGGCTGATTTATAATAAGAGCCTCAAAAATTTTCTTCTTCACCCTCTCTTTTTTTTTACAACTATTTTTTTATCCCTCAAAGAAAGGTATCAATATCTATAACTGATTGAATATAATATAATTTTTCCCCAAGATGACTTTTTTAAACTGAAGTGAAAAAACATTCGCTATAGCACACCAAGCATAATCATAAAGCACTGCAAATCCCATGGAACAAAACACTCTTTATATTTACAATAGCATTTTTCAATTTGGATGAGAATCTCCAATATCATATGATTTCCTCATTTTTCTCTTCTCATAAAGCATCATATCAATACCATTGGCGTACACATCACAAACAGAGATAAAAATCGACAAAGATTATTGATCGTACAACAGGTGAAATTTTTATTGGTAAAGTACCAAGCCTATTCAATGGTCGTGCTAGATTTTCTCTCTGGAAACCATTACCAAATGGTAAAGCGAATCCAAGCCTTTATTGTTTTGCTATAGTAAAACGCGTTGATCAAAAAACACGAAAGAAAAACATTCATTAATGATCTTTGACACAATGAGACACAGTATTGATTTATAATGATAATTCATTGTCTTGAACTTGAAAAACAACCTCGAACAAAAGAATTCTCTCATTTCAAATCTATTCTATGTTGAATCAATCTTCCCTCTTGCACACATCACAAGTGGGATTACCGTGTGGATAAAAACTATATAAGAAAAGATTAAAAATGCCTATAATGAACCGTCTCACTGCAAGAACTGTTGCAACATTGAGAACGGGTTAATGCTATATGATAGTGCCAACTTATACTTTTATTCAGCATCAAATATGATTGTTCTCAATGGATTTTATGTTACACAATCCATGCTCTCCGCCATGAAATGAGTGTGATAAATATTAGAGGCTACATGCCAAACTTACAAAATACCCCATATACTAAAGCTGCTAAAAAACAAAAAATAATTTTTCAAACATCAATCCATTAAGATCGTTACGAACCGTAACTCTCCATCTGGACGCGCAACAATAAAGAGAGCATTTTTGCGTCCAGCTTCACGTAATTTATGAATACGTTTTTTAGCCTCATCAATTGTTGTGATAGAACTCTGATTGATATCAACAATCACTTCACCAACGCGAATACGCTTTTTATCCGCTGCGCTATTTTGTGCAACAGATGTCACCACTAGTCCTCGAAGTTTATCTGAAATTGAATAACGATGACGCAAATCCTCTGTCAGTTCAGATAACGTCATTCCCATAAACTGCATTGTCACATTTTCCAACAGATCTTGATTTTTTTTATCATTAACTTCTTCTTTTGTATCTTCATTTGGATCTGTTTCAACCAAACGTCCAAGCTTAACTTTTACTATTTTTTTTTGCCCATTCCGTAAAATAGTAACATCCACCACTTCTCCTTCTGAACTCTCTGCAACTAAACGCGGCAAATCACGTGCATGCTTAATTTTGGAATCTCCAAAGGAAAGAATAACATCTCCGGTTTGCAACTGGCTATTATCTACATTATTTTCTTTTGTCTGTTCTATTTTACCAGCCACCAATGCCCCTACAGCATCATCTAATTTTAAACTTTTTGCAATATCCTCTGTCACCGGCTGAATACGAATAGCCAACCAACCACGCCTTATTTCGCCAAAATCACGCAATTGATTAATAACAGAAAGGGCCATATCCGATGGAATAGCAAACCCAATACCGATAGATCCTCCCGAAGGTGAAACAATTGCTGTATTAATGCCAATGACTTCACCATTTCTATCAAATAACGGACCACCAGAATTGCCCCGATTAATTGCTGCATCTGTTTGAATAAAATTATCATAGGGACCAGCATTAAGGTCACGGTTACGTGCAGAAATAATGCCAACCGTTACACTTCCACCAAAACCATAAGGGTTTCCAATAGCCATAACCCAATCACCAATACGTGCCTTTTCTGAATCACCAAAACGCACAGCTTTTAATTTTTTACTTCCTGCATCGACTTGAAGCAACGCCAAATCAGTTTTGCTATCCTTTCCAAGAAGCTTTGCCTTTAATTTTGTTCCATCCGTAAAATTAACTTCAATATCATCAGCATCAACGATAACATGATAATTTGTAACAATAATCCCTTTTTGCGCATCAATTACAAAACCAGACCCTAAAGAACGCACTTTTTGGAATTGACTATCTTTTTGACCATCTTTAGGTGTAAAAAAATCACTAAAATATTCCTCCAACAATGAATCTTTTGGGATAATGGGTACCGCAGTATTTTCATCCTGTTCTGTTCCTTCAACAGTCTGTGCTGTGGAAATATTCACAACTGTTTCCAAAAGCTCAGAAGCTAAATCAGGAATAGAAAGCAATGCCTTGCTTGTCTCTGCGCCCCAAGACAAACTCACTGATCCTGATATGAACAAAGTCACAAAAAAAACAATTCTTGTGATAAAAAACTTCAAAAACGTACTTTTACTCACGACACTTCTATCCATGATATGCCTTTAACCAAAGCCGTAAAGAGCCCTACTAAATTTATCTATGTAAAACCCGCACGGCTCGATACTCTCTACCACTTTTATCATAAAAGAAAATGCTCACTGATTATTCTTTTCATGCAAAATCTCGTATCTGCAATCCATTATTTTATCTATTCTCTCCCGATTTTGAATCAGTTTTACTAAGTCCAGTATTCATTGTCGGTAAGAATGCTTTATTTGCCTGCGGCGGATTACGAAAATAGAAAAAGAAATCCTCATTTGGTGAAATCACCATCGGTGTTTTCTCTAAATTCTTGTATTGTTCCATCGCCAACCAAAAATCGTAAAAAGACGGATTAGCCTCCCGCGCATTCAATAAAAGACGAATACTTTCAGCTTGACCTTCACCACGGGTAATTTCAGCATCACGCTTTGCCGCTGCTACAATTTCTTCATATTCACGATTAGCTTCTGCTACAATACGATCTCGTTCTTGTTGACCACGAGCTCGAATATTTTCCGCAGCAGCTTCACGTTCAGCTGCCATTTGCCGATAGACATCTTCTGAAACAGCATCGGTCAAATCGGTTTTACGAATACGCACATCAACAATGGTAATACCCAACGAGCCTGCATCTACAGAAAACTGCTTCTGTACCTCAGCCATCATCGCTCCTCGTTCATCCGATAAAGCTGCTTTAAATTCTCGCTTACCATAAACAGCGCGCAAAGCATCAATAAAACGCGGCGCAAGATTTTCACGGGCTGCAATTTGCGGCCGTCCAGAAGCAATGCGCTGTAAAAACAACTTAGGATCTGTAATACGGTAAATAAAGAATGCATCCACTTCATAATACGCCCCACCACGAACCTGTACAGATTGTGTAGGAACATCGTAACGCAATAACCGATTATCAACAATGATCATCTTATCGATAAAAGGCGCCTTGAAATAGATTCCAGGATTAGATTCTACCTGAACAATTTGTCCAAAACGCTTAATTGCTACTTGTTGACGAGGATAGACGATAAAAACGGACATCCACAAAATCATCAAAACAAACACTATAGCACTCAAAACAAACAAAAAACGAGATTGCTGCATAATTAATCTCCTCCAGAAATGCGAGAATCTAAGAGTACTGCAGGACGCATTGATGTTGCCTTTACTTTTTCCGATGATTTGCTACGCAACAATTCGTTCAAAGGTAAATAAGGCACCGCTGGAGAATTTGCTTGATCAAGAACCAGCTTATTGGGTGAAGACAGAATCCGCCCCATCGTCTCCATATAGAGACGGTAGCGCGCAGCTTCTGGTGAAACCGCAGCCTCACGCGCTATCGCTTGAAAACGTTCAGCACGCCCTGTTGCTTCTTCAACCATTTGCGCCTTTTCACCTTTTGCGATTTCCCGTGTGCGTGAAGCTTCACCATTTGCTAAACCAATTTTCGTAAAACGCACACGATTCCCCTCTTCAATCATTCTTCCACGTTCCTGCTCCGCCTGCTGAACAGAATTAAACGCAGCAGCAACCTTTGTCGGAGGAGCAGCTTCACTGATAGATACACGACTTATTTCAACACCAAGCTGATATTTATCTACAGTCAACTGGATAATCTTTCTAACGTCATTAGCAACTTCTTCTTTTTTATCACGTAAAACATCATCAACCGGCCGCGAACCAATAACCTCACGCATTGCACTCTCGGCAACTTGGCGAACCGTTCCCTCTTGATCATTCACATTAAATAAAAACTGACTAGGGTACGCAATCCGATAGTAAACAGAAAAATTAACATTAACGATATTCTGATCACTCGAAAGCATTAAGCCATCACTTTGTTGCGCCTGACCAGGCTTTCCACCAATCGCGATTGTTTTTTCCGTTAAAGGTACTTTCATATAAGTCTCAATTGGCCAAAAATGAAAATGCAAGCCATCACCAATAATGCCTTCTTTAGGGATGCCAAAGCGCAGCTCTACCGCTTGTTCATTTTGCTGAACAATATAAATTGACTGGTATAACCAAAAAAACGCAATAAGCAGAAGGAATAAAACAGAAAGACTACTTCTCCCAAATTGTTTAAACTGATCCTGCCCTTTGCGCAAAATATCATTAAGATTAGGACCATTTTCGCTACCATGATTGCCACCAGAACCAAAGATATTCTTAGCTGGTGTTTTTTTGTCACCACTGTTTTTATCGCCACTCCACGGGCCACCACCATTTTGATTTGTCCAGGGCATTATCACCTCTTTAACTGATTACCACTACTCGAACACCAACCATTTGCTTGATCTTATAGGGTGCCTATTACCTCATTATAATACAACTGATAACCCCTTCCACTTCATATTACAAAAATTATTTCCGCTCATAAACAACAAAACGTGTCGGATGACTATCTTTATCCCCTTTTGGAATATCTTGTGTTTGCACAATAGTCCACTTTTCTTTATCAAAAACAGGAAAAAAACTATCACCTTCTATAGAAGCTAAAACTTCTGTAAGGAATATTTTATCAGCCATAGGCAATCCTTGTTGAAAAATTTCTCCTCCCCCAATAATAAAAATTTCCTTTACATCATTTTGAGAAGCAACGCTTGTTGCAAGAGAGCAAGCTTGCGATAAAGAGTGAGCAACAACAGCCCCTTCAGCGTTGAAGGTACAATCACGCGTAACGACGATATTTGTACGCCCAGGTAAAGGGCGCCCAAGAGAATCCCAAGTTTTTCGCCCCATAATAATGGGCTTACCCAATGTCAAAGCTTTAAAGCGTTGCAAATCCGTTGATAAATGCCAAGGCATGGCACCTTCACGACCGATAACACCATTTTCTGCAACCGCAGCAATGAAACAAATGGAAATCATCATATTGCTACCGGCGCTTTAATATGGGGTTGTGCTTCATAATTAAGCAATTCAAAATCCTCAAATTGAAAAGAAAAAAGATCTGTTACCACTGGATTTATGCGCATAGATGGCAAAGTATTTGGTCTACGAGACAATTGATATTTTGCCTGTTCAAAATGATTAGAATAAAGATGAGCATCCCCCAGAGTATGAATAAAATCACCTACTTTAAGACCGCTTACTTGCGCAATCATCATCGTTAACAATGCGTAGGACGCAATATTAAATGGAACACCTAAGAAAATATCCGCCGAACGCTGATAAAGCTGACAGGACAATTTCCCCTCCGCAATATAAAATTGAAAAAGACAATGGCACGGAGGTAAAGCCATTTCCTCTATTAATGCAGGATTCCAAGCAGATACAATCAAGCGACGAGAATCTGGCATTTCCTTAATCATTGTTAAAAGATTACTAATTTGATCAATATGGCGCCCATCAGGAGCAGGCCAAGAACGCCACTGATAACCATAAACAGGACCAAGATCTCCTTTTTCATCAGCCCACTCGTCCCAAATTGATACACCATGCTCTTTCAACCATGCAATATTTGTATCACCTTTAAGAAACCACAAAAGCTCGTAAATAATTGAACGTAAATGTAGTTTTTTTGTCGTCAACAATGGAAATCCTGCTTGTAAATCAAAGCGCATCTGATATCCAAAAATAGATCGCGTTCCAACGCCCGTCCGATCTGTACGATCAATACCCTGATTTAAAACGTGGGATAAAAGAGCCAGATATGATTTCATGAGGGTATTATGTCCGATTCTCCTCATTATAGAAAATAAAAACTGTAAAATTCGTACAAACATAATTCAAATCTTTATCCGAAAACATCTTACACAAGAAATTATCGTGATCTGACTAAAATTTTTATACAAAAGATAAAATACTATAGACAGCTTCTTAAGAAAAGAACATAGAGTGATAATGAACAAAAATGGTGAACGTGAAATGAAGGGATTGACTATGGAAAAACAAGAATCTTTAGCACCACATGATACGCAAAAACGTATCTGGGCTATTGTGTCCAGTGCATCAGGTAATCTAGTAGAATGGTATGATTTTTATGTTTATTCTTTTACATCCATTTACTTTGCATCACAATTTTTTCCCTCAGATGGCGATGTCGTTGCACAACTTTTAAAAGCCGCTGGTGTCTTTGCTATTGGTTTTCTTATGCGCCCAATCGGCGGATGGCTCTTTGGCTTCATTGCTGACCGCTATGGACGTAAACGCTCAATGCTTATTTCTGTTGGTATGATGTGTGGTGGTTCTTTCTTAATCGCCATACTTCCTACTTATGAAACTATTGGAATGGCAGCAGCAATTCTTTTACTTTTACTCCGAATGCTTCAAGGACTTTCTGTCGGGGGTGAATATGGTACGACAGCCACTTATATGAGTGAAGTGGCACTCAAAAACCGCCGTGGATTTTTTAGCTCTTTTCAATATACCACACTGATTGGTGGACAACTTCTAGCCAGTCTGGTTATATTCATTCTAGCACTTTATCTTACAGAGGATCAACTAAAAGCGTGGGGATGGCGTATTCCATTTGCCATTGGTGGCCTAGGAGCAGTTGTTGCAATTTACCTCCGCCGTACACTTCATGAAACAACCACAGAAGAAAATCGTTCTAAAAAGCAAGCTGGTAGTCTTTTAGAGCTTCTACGCAATCACAGAAAAGCTTTTTTTCTAGTTGTTGGCTTTACAGCTGGGGGATCGCTCACATTTTATACCTATACAACTTATATGCAAAAGTATCTGATCACAACCACCGGCTTTGATAAACATACTGCAACAACAATCATGACTGCTGCGCTCTTTGTTTTCATGTTACTTCAACCTGCATTTGGTTTTATGGCTGATAAAATTGGAACAAGAACTTCACTGCTTATTTGGAGTGTTTTATCTATTATCTTTACGATTCCTGGACTTCATGTAATTGGTAACACTAATGAAACATGGATTGCTCTATCAGTCATTATTGGAATGCTATGCATTATGAGTTTTTATACGTCCATCTCTGGTATTGTAAAGTCAGAAATGTTTCCCGCTTCAGTGCGAGCAACAGGTGTTGGATTCTCTTATGCTATTGCCAATGCACTGTTTGGCGGCTCTGCTGAATACGTAGCGCTTGAATTAAAAGACCTTGGATACGAATCTGTCTTCTATTTTTATATAACTGGCATGATGATTATTGCATTCATTGCAGTTCTCTTGATGCCCGATGCGCGCAAAAAAGGATATTTACAAGGAGACGATATTCATTAACTTTTGATGTTAACAAAAAAGCCCAGTATTCTGGGCTTTTTGTAATTCTTTCCTATAGAAGTTTAAAGCGCACGATTTTTTATCTCTTCAAAAACCTAAAGAAGAAATTTTCTCTCTTGCATATACTGCTTATAAAAATAAACAGCTGCATATTATTATTAATAAATACTTCTTTTGCTGAAGATAAAGAACTTTTGATTTATTTTAATACCCCCATTCCTAATCAAAATGGAAGCAAAACGATTATCTTGCAAGAAATTTTATCAATAATAAAGAGAATACCTTACCTTAAGTTTTTGTTTAATACGTTCTTAAGTCCCCTCATACAAAGCAGCAAATTGATTTATAGAGTGTTCATTGTTTTGCATATTGAATGAGAATTCCCGAATATCGTAGGATTCTCTCATTTCAAACCTGTTTATCTTGAATCAATCAAAACCATTCGCTTGCACATCACAAGCAGGATGAGTGTGTGGATAAAAACTGCACAAGAAAGGACTAAAAATGGCTCTCATGAATCATCTTAAGTCAAGGGCTGTCGCAACATTGGGGGCGTGGCAAAAAAGCCACCCATGAAAAACAGAAAATACTATTATGCTATGAATCCGCTCACTTTTTTAAGAAACATTTCTCAATGCACCCAACTCCATTTCACGAAGGCACCCGTGAATGACATAATGTAAAAGCCCCGTAAAGTATAAACATGGGCATTACTCTCTTTACACTTAATAAAAATGCAAGCCCCTATCATTATACTATTGACGAACTCTTAATATTGTACTCCCCCTTAACACTTAAGATCATTCATAAAAAGTATTTTAACTGATACACCAACCTCGCATGCAATAGTCAATAACATCATTTTACGAAACAACATCAAGCATATAAACTAAAGAGTATTATATCTTCATAAACACTCTCACATGCAAATAATTCACAATCAAACAAAAAATAATATTTCCTTAAGGATAGTAAAAAGCTCATGATTTACGCAATATAACAACACCGTAAGCCCCAAACAACATTAATAGCTCTAGAAAAAATCTTTACAATGATATTTCTCTAAAAAATTATCGTGATACAATAGCATTTTTATAATGCACATCGTAAACAACTTTAAAGAGAAAAAAATTATAAATCTAAAAGGGGAATATTTCATGAATAACCAAACAATTTTAGATCCACATGATACAAGAAAACGTATTTTTGCTATCATATCGAGTGCATCAGGTAATCTGGTAGAATGGTATGATTTTTATGCTTACTCCTTTGCATCGGTTTATTTCGCTTCACAATTTTTTCCTGAAGATGAGGATATCGTTACACAACTGTTAAAAACTGCAGGAATCTTTTTTATTGGCTTTCTTATGCGTCCAATTGGAGCATGGCTTTTTGGCTTCATTGCTGACCGCTATGGACGTAAACGCTCAATGCTTATTTCTGTTTTTATGATGTGTGGAGGCTCTTTTCTCATTGCCATACTTCCCACCTATGAAACCTTGGGAATAACAGCAGCATTCCTTCTCCTTTTAGTTCGTATGTTTCAAGGACTTTCCGTTGGCGGTGAATATGGTACAGCAGCAACATATATGAGCGAAGTTGCGCCCAAAAACCGTCGTGGTCTCTTTGCTTCTTTTCAATATGCAACAACGATCTCAGGTCAACTTCTGGCAAGTTTTATAATATTTATTTTAGCCATTTACCTTAACGAGGATCAATTAAAAGCGTGGGGATGGCGGATTCCCTTTGTCATTGGTGGTTTTGGAGCAATCGTTGCAATTTATCTGCGTAGTTTTCTCCATGAAACAACAACCCTCAAAAGCCGCTCTGCAAAACATACTGGTAGCCTTAAAGAGCTTTTTCGTAATCATAAAAAAGCGTTCTTTTTGGTTGTTGGTTTTACAGCTGGCGGATCACTCACATTTTATACATACACCACTTATATGCAAAAATATCTGATAACAACTACTGGCTTTGATAAACAAACCGCAACAACAATAATGACTGCCGCCCTCTTTGTTTTTGTGTTACTCCAACCGCTTTTTGGTTCGCTAGCCGATAAAATTGGAGCAAGAGCTTCACTCATCAGTTGGGGTGTATTATCCATTATCTGCACCATTCCTGTACTTAAAATGATCGGGAATGCCCATAATCCATGGACAGCACTCTTAATCATTATTGGAATACTCTGTATTATGAGTTTTTATACGTCCATTGCTGGTATTATAAAAGCAGAATTATTCCCTGCTTCAATCCGAGCAATTGGTGTTGGATTTGCTTTTGCCATTGGCAATGCACTGTTTGGTGGTTCTGCTGAATATGTAGCGCTTGGATTAAAAAATATGGGACACGAATCTGTTTTCTTTTATTACATAGTTGGTATGATGGTCATTGCACTCATCTCTATTCTCCTTATGCCCGATATAGATAAAGGAGGATATCTCGATAAGGACGATAGACTTCATTAAACTTATTTTCTGGATAAAAAAGCCCAAAAAATTGGGCTTTTTTTGATCTCCTCTCCACCCTAATAAAGAACGAAAAGCCCACCCCGTATTCGTCTTACAAACAACTCATACGGAAAACCTTATCTGAGCCTTACCTCACCCTCCTAAATGATGATGTGTTATGATACAACAAGATAAGTAAGGACACAAAAATCTCCTTTTTCATTATTTAAGCTTTATTAAATATTTTCAGTTTTGGGGCTTTCCGCTCATAAAGACCATCTCTTCTATGATCTTCCGGTATGATGCCAATAATTGCATTCTTCTCATCAAGTTTAAAGGTATCTTGATCTACTTTTCAATGTTCTCTCCCTTTAAATGCAATGTGATAACTTTTTATTCTACAACACAAGTAAAAATCTTAAAACGAATGACAATAGAACTCTAATAAATCATCTTAAAGAGTTTCCCTAAGAAATTGTTATAATACAATTGAATTTTTCTGGAAATCATAAACAATTATGTTTAGAAAATATGAACTATAAATCCAAAAGGGGAACAATTCATGAAAAATGAAACAACTTCAGCATCACAGGATGCAAGAAAACGTGTTTTTGCTATTATAGCAAGCGCATCAGGAAATCTCGTAGAATGGTATGATTTTTACGTTTACTCATTTGCATCAATTTATTTTGCATCACAATTCTTTCCCTCCGATGGTGATACGATTACGCCACTGTTAAAAACCGCAGGTGTGTTTTTTATTGGCTTTCTTATGCGCCCTATTGGAGCTTGGTTTTTAGGATTTGTCGCCGATCGTTATGGACGTAAACGCTCGATGCTTATATCCATTTTTATGATGTGTGGTGGCTCTTTTTTCATTGCCATACTTCCCACCTATGAAACCTTGGGAATAACATCAGCAATCCTTTTACTTTTAGCTCGGATGATGCAAGGACTTTCAGCGGGTGGTGAATATGGTACAGCAGCCACTTATATGAGTGAAGTTGCCCTCAAAAAACATCGTGGGCTTTTCGCTTCTTTCCAATCTGCCACTCTTATTACAGGTCAACTTCTTGCCAGCTTCATTATATTTATTCTAGCATCTTATCTCTCTGAAGATCAGTTAAAAGCATGGGGATGGCGCATTCCTTTTGTAATTGGTGGTTTCGGGGCAG
Source organism: Bartonella sp. AP58NXGY (assembly GCF_042195785.1). Classification (NCBI taxonomy): domain Bacteria; kingdom Pseudomonadati; phylum Pseudomonadota; class Alphaproteobacteria; order Hyphomicrobiales; family Bartonellaceae; genus Bartonella; species Bartonella sp. AP58NXGY. The sequence goes on from NZ_JBHIOY010000007.1 coordinate 31,037, forward strand.
TGATTGCGATTTATCTGCGTCGTTCTCTCCACGAAACAACCACGAAAGAAAGCCGCTCTCACAAACACTCTGGCAGTCTTAAGGAACTTCTCACCAAGCATACAAAAGCCGTTGTCGTAATTGCATGCTTTGCATCAGGAGGATCACTCACATTTTATACCTTTACGACTTATATGCAAAAATATCTGATCACAACCACCGGCTTTGATAAACATACAGCAACAACGATTATGACAGCTGTACTATTTATTTTCATCCTATTCCAACCCATAGCTGGTATCATAGCCGATAAAATTGGAACAAAAACTTTACTTATCATTTGGAGTATACTCTCTGTCATCTTTACATTTCCTGGACTCTGGATAATCGGTAATACGCATAGTATATGGGTTGCCTTTTCCGTCATTATTGGCTTGCTCTTCATTATGAGCATGTATACATCCATCTCTGGTGTCGTCAAATCAGCAATGTTTCCCTCTTCAATACGCGCATTAGGCGTTAGCATCTCTCATGCCATTGGTAACGCCTTATTTGGTGGTTCTGCTGAATACGTTGCGCTTGGGTTAAAAAAGTACGGTCATGAATCACTCTTTTATTTTTATATAACTGTCGTGATGATCATGGCATTCATTGCTCTTCTCTTTGTTCCGAGTATGCGTAAAGGAGGCTACCTCCAAGAAAATGAAAAACATTAACGCACTCTATAAACAAAAAAGCCCAAACAATTTTGGGCTTTTTTATTATTGAGCAAAATTTAGTTTAAAATTGTTTAAATTTTATGAAGTGCATTAAGTTGCTTAGCAACTAGATAATAAAAAGTCATACGACTTTTTCTACGCTCTCCAGACATCATCTCTGCAACTTTTGAGACAGCCATTTTAGCACTCTGTTCATCAGCTTCTAAAACATCTTGAACCCATTTTTCAACACGTTCTAACTCTTTTGGATCTGATGTAGCAACAAGCGCTGCATCCTGTTTTTTCATCACCAAAGCTAAACGATGGCTAAGTCGTTCTACTGCTGCTTCATCAGGATTTGGATCATATAGTTTAATATCTGCTAGATTATTTGTCATTTTTCATCATCTCCTCTCCAAAAACGAGCGGCCTATACTTTAAAACCGCATCATATAGCTCCATAAATAACTAGAGGATTAAAAATATTAACAACCCCCCTTTTCCTGAGACCATTCTTCATCTATATTTAAGAGGCTGGCTTACCAGCTATGGTAATAAATGGACGGTGAAATAAACCTATTGGACCCGGGGGCGGTACCCGGCGCCTCCACCAAAGTATAAGAAACCCAAATTATATTTTGCTGGGGGCGAAATAGGATCGACAAGGGTGTAAAGATCGCTCTTTTACTCGGCATTGTACCACCGTTATCGGGCTAAATGAGTAGTTGCAAATGACAACTATGCGGAAGCACGTCTCGCCGCTTAAAGTGGTGTGAATGTTTCAACTTGACTCTTAAACCGTCGCAGGTTTAAGCGGGGTTCGAAGGCACCTGGCAACAGAAGCCTTCACTTTTTTAAATGTTATTGATTGATCTTTCAGGCATTATCAGACATTATTTATCTTAGAGTTTCGTGTTTTTTCAATTCATTGAGGTGCATCGTAGATAAAATATTGCTAGTTTTAAAATACATTTCTATTACACAACATCAATACGACCCATTCTGCTACGTGAAATAAAAGGAATAAACTTCGATGGTTAAAGATCAAATCCGTTACGATATTCTCGTTCAGGATGCGCTTCGTGGAGTTATCCGTAAAGTTTTATCGGAAGTTTCTAAAGCTGGTCTTCCGGGAAATCATCATTTTTTTATAACTTTTTTGACGAATTCCCCAGGCGTTAAAATTTCTTCTCGGCTAAAAAACCGCTATCCTGAGCAAATGACAATCGTCTTGCAACATCAGTTTAGAGATCTCAGTGTTTCAGAAACAGCCTTCGAAGTAACCCTCTCTTTCAGGGAAATAACAGAAAAACTGGTGATTCCTTTTACTTCCATTCAGGTCTTTTATGATCCTGTAGCAGCATTTGAAGCAGCATTTGATCTGCCCTCAAGTCTTACCTCTGGAGAAAGTGAAAATTCAGAAAACACCTTACCTGCACCCATTACTCTATCAAACAAACAAAAAAAAGAAAATACGCTCACAAAAGAACAAAATCTCAGTACCAATAAAGAACCTTCAAATAACGATACAAAACAAAGTGCTGATGTTGTCTCTTTAGATTCTTTTCGGAAAAAATAAACTTTCTCATGCCTGAATTAATTAACCTTCGCCAATTTCGAAAACAAAAAAAGCGTACAGAAAAAGCTCTTCGCGCTGAGCAAAATCGTTATCGTTTTGGACGAACAAAAACTGAAAAACTTTTTGAGCAACAAAAATCTTTAAAAACGCAAAAATTTCTTGATCAAAATCGTTTACGAAATGACGAATAAAGGTAGAAAAATGCACGAAAATAATTCTATCGATTGGTCAAAAGTTATTCCACAAAAAATATCTGTTCGCATTGATGGCCATGCAACAAGCGTCTCTTTAGAACCTCCATTTTTAGATATTCTAAAAGATATAGCCCGCCAAAAAGGACAATCTTTAGCCTTTATTATCACTGATATCGATAGCAAAAGACCACAACAAGTAAATCTTTCGGCCTCGTTACGCGTTTATGCCCTTCAAAGCGTTCTCGCCCAACGTCTTTAATATTTGTGTTTATTTTTTTACGTTCTCTTTCTGTCTGTTCAACTGAAACTGTTGTGACTTTTTAAGAGAAGTGTTTTTAATCTAGAAATTCAACGAAAAAAAGATTACAAAAAAGGTATAATGAGTAATTTTTCCGATCACACCATACCTTTCTTTGAAGAAGATTCCCCTCCAGACCATGATAAGAAGAGCTCTGGTTTTTTCTCCCATACTCTAAAAGAACAAAAATCATATAACACAGACTATTTAGAACAACTCAATCCAGAACAGCAACAAGCTGTTATGAATACTGAGGGACCTCTTTTAGTTCTTGCAGGTGCTGGTACAGGAAAAACGCGCGTTTTAACAACCCGTATTTCTCATATTTTACGCTCTGGACTTGCCTCTCCTCAACAAATACTTGCTGTCACTTTCACCAACAAAGCAGCCCGTGAAATGAAAACACGTATTGGTGAACTTATTGGAGAAGTTGTTGAAGGGATGCCTTGGCTTGGAACCTTTCATTCCACTGGAGCTAAAATTTTACGCCGTCACGCAGAGCTTGTTTATTTAAAAAGAAACTTTACAATTCTCGATAGCGATGATGTTCTTCGACTTTTAAAACAACTTATTCAAGCTGAAGGATTAGACGATAAGCGTTGGCCCGCACGAAACCTTGCCATGATGATTGACTCTTGGAAAAATCAAGGACTCTCACCAACACATATCTCAAAAAGTGATGCTCATTCCTTTGGTAATGGCATGGGACGTGAACTTTATCACAGTTATCAAAATCGATTAAAAGATCTTAATGCTTGTGATTTTGGTGACCTTCTACTTCATTCTATCTCTATCTTCCAACATAATCCAGATATTCTTCGCGAATATCATTCTCAATTTCGTTATATTCTTGTCGATGAATATCAAGATACAAATACAGCACAATATCTTTGGCTTCGCCTTTTGGCACAACATCCTCAAGGTCAACATGTTAATCTTTGTTGTGTTGGCGATGATGATCAATCCATTTATGGATGGCGTGGTGCAAAAGTCGAAAACATATTACGTTTTGAAAAAGATTTTCCTTCTGCTAAAATTATTCGTCTAGAACGCAATTATCGCTCAACATCTCATATTCTTAAAGCTGCCTCCCATCTCATTGCGCATAATGAAGAAAGACTGGGAAAGGTCCTTTTTTCTGCTCAAATAAAGAGTGAGGAAGAAAAAGTAAAAATTCATTCAGCATGGGATTCAGCAGAAGAAGCACGAGCAATCGGTGAAGAAATCGAACGCGCACAACAAACTGGTCATGCATTAAATCATATGGCTATATTAGTACGGGCATCATTTCAAATGCGTGAATTTGAAGATCGCTTTGTAACACTTGGCCTTAACTACCGCGTCATTGGTGGCCCACGCTTTTATGAACGAATGGAAATACGTGATGCCATGGCTTATTTACGCGTTGTTGTCCAACCAGCGGATGATTTAGCTTTTGAGCGTGTTATTAATACACCGAAACGCGGCATAGGAGATGCAACCCTGCGCATTCTTTATGAGAGTGCACGTGCACGTGCTGTTCCTCTCTTTTCTGCTGCCGCTGACATCATTGAAACAGACGAGCTAAAACCTAAAGCACGCAGTGCATTACGAAGCCTTATTGAAAACTTCCGCCGCTGGCAAAATATGCTTCAAGACACTCCTCATAGAGAACTTGCCGAAATCATCCTTGATGATTCTGGTTATACAACCATGTGGTTAGAAGATCGCTCACCAGAGGCTCCTACACGACTAGAAAATCTTAAAGAAATGATTCGTTCCATGGAACAATTTGAAAATCTTCAAAGTTTTTTGGAACATGTTGCACTCGTTATGGAAACAGAAAATAATGAAAATATGGATGCAGTCAACATCATGACCCTTCATTCAGCCAAAGGGCTTGAGTTTGAAACAGTTTTTCTTCCAGGTTGGGAAGAAGGACTCTTTCCTCATCAGCGCTCATTAGATGAAGGTGGACGTTCAGGATTAGAAGAAGAACGGCGTCTTGCCTATGTGGGACTGACAAGAGCAAAACAACATTTGCATATCTGGTTTGTATCTAATCGAAGAATTCATGGATTTTGGCAATCTGTTCTTCCCTCCCGTTTTCTAGAGGAATTACCAACAGAACATATAGAAGCCATAGCAATGGAAACATCCTATGGTGGTTATGGAAAATCTTCCTTTCAACATTACGATTCCTTTTATAATGATTATGCAATACCAAGACAAAAGCATGCACAAAAAAACAAGAATATTGAAGGAAAAGTTATCGCTCAATCAATCTCTCATGCACCATCAGATTTTTCTGTCAATGATCGGATTTTTCACATAAAATTTGGTTATGGTCATATTACAGCAATAGACGATCATAAATTGACAATAATGTTCGAAAAAGCCGGAGAAAAGCGTGTACTGGATAATTTTGTAAACAAAGCTTAAATAAAAAGCAAACCACAATCGTTTTTTTAAGAGACAACTTTATTTTAAATGTCATTGCCATTTGCGAACAAAGGCTTCGATGGGCAAATTCTGCATATCAGGCAATGCTGTGTGGATTTTATCAAGCGGCCAATCCCACCAAGCCATATCTAAAAGGCATTCTATCACATGATTGGGAAAACGCATCCGCAATCGCTTAGCAGGCACCCCAACGACAATCGTATAAGGCATAACATCTTTCGTTATAACAGCGTTCGCGCCAATGATAGCGCCATGACCAATTGTCACCCCAGGCATAATAACCGCACCATGTCCAATCCACACATCATGCCCAATAATAACACGTTTTGCACAACGCCTTTCACGAAAACCACTATCTAATGCCATATAACGAAAATATTCGTTTGGACGATAGGTTATTTTATGCGTTGAAACGCGCTCCATGGGATGCTCCAACGCATTCACACGGACATGAGATGCAATAGAACAAAAACGACCAATATCGCTGTAAATAGCCTCACTGTTACGTTCTAAATAAGAAAAATCTCCAACTATTACATCACGCAAAACTACCCGCTCATTAATTTCCACATAGCGCCCTAATTTACAACCATGCAGCTGTGCTGTCGTATGGATACGAGGCTTACTTTCATGAAATCGAAGATCGTTTTCAATATTCATTATTGCCTTCCCTCAATTGTTTCATCAATAGATATGGAAAGACATACCAACCAAACCAATAAAATCAACCGTGAAACAAACATTGCAAAACAAACCAGCCAATGCTAGAATTTTTTGACACTTTTAAAAGAGACAAACTATGAAAAATGTACTCCGCATTTTAGGGCTAACAGCTATATTTCTTACGGGAATTTTTATTTATGATGCATTTATAAATAAGCCTTTAGGTGATAACTTTACGCTCACTGATTCAAATGGAAAAACGATTACTGAAGCGGATATTCGAAGCCAGCCTTCAATAATTTTTTTTGGCTTCACTATGTGTCCTGAAATCTGTCCCACCACACTGATGAATCTTGATCAATGGCTTACAGCGCTTGGACCTGAAGCTGATAAGTTAGGAGTATGGTTTGTGACTGTTGACCCCGAACGTGATACACCAGAAGTACTCCATAATTATCTCAGCAATTTTAACAATAAAATCGTTGGTATCAGTGGAGATCCTGATAAAGTTCATAAAATGGCCAATTCTTTTAAAATTGTTGCTGAAAAAGTTCCTGGAGAAGATGGAAACTATACTTATAACCATACGGCAGCAATTTTTTTACTCAAAAAAGGTGGAAAATTAGCGGGTGTTATCCGTTATGACACGAAAGAAAACGATAGCGAATTAAAAGATGCAATCGCCATTGAACGGCTAAAAAAACTCATATCAAACTAAAAAAGCCAATCAAAAGAAAGAACAGCATGTCGCAACAAATTCGCTTCTATTATACTGCTTTTAAAAGTGAAGCAGAGCAATTTTATACCCTTATAGAAAGAGCTTTTGATGAAGAAGGATATCCTCTTGCTCTTATAGAGATAGACGAAAAAAATTCTATATATGAGCTTTCTCTATATGTTGATCAAGACAATCAAGAAGACGCATTGAAACGTTTTGCAAGCGTTCTTTCTATAGATTCTGATAAAATTAATATGGAAGTTTTACCCAATATTGATTGGGTACAAAAAAGTCTAGAAGGACTAAAACCTGTACATGCTGGTCCTTTTTTCCTTCATGGAAGTCACAACAGAAACGCCATTCCAGCTAATGTTCTCCCTATTGAAATTGAAGCAAATCAAGCCTTTGGAACAGGACATCATGGGACAACAGCTGGTTGTTTGGAAATGATTGCCAAAGTAATGAAACACGAAAATCCACAAAATGCCCTTGATCTTGGAACTGGTAGCGGAGTCTTAGCCATTGGCATAGCAATGCTCAAGCCCATTAGTATTCTCGCCTCCGATATTGATCCTATTGCTATTCAAGTTGCACAACATAATATCGAGCTTAATGGCGTAAAAGAGTATATTACAGCTGTTACAGCAACAAGTTTTACCCATGAACACATTGCAACACGTGCGCCTTTTGATCTCATTGTTGCCAATATTCTTGCCAATCCTCTCATTGAACTTGCGCAAGAAATGGTAAAAGCCCTTAAAAAAGGGGGATCACTTATACTCTCTGGAATTCTTGAAGAGCAACACGCCTACGTTTTAGATACTTATATAAAACAAGGACTCAAGCATATCGAAACATACCACCGTCAAGGATGGGTAACGATACATCTAAAATAAATGAAAAGGACGTCGTTATGTATCAATCTTTTGAGGCGACAACAAATCCCACGCATGCTGCAAAACGCATTGCCTCCCTTCGTAAAGAACTTGATCGCCTTGGACTAGATGGTTTTCTTGTTCCACGGTGCGATGAACATCAAGGAGAATATGTCCCCCCTCATGCTCAACGTCTTAGCTGGCTAACCGGCTTTACTGGTTCAGCTGGGATTGCACTGATTTTAAAAAACAAAGCCATCATATTTACAGACGGGCGATATAAGCTCCAAGTTCGCCAACAAACTGATCCTGATATTTTTGATTATGAGGATCTCATAACTTGCCCTCCTTCACAATGGCTTGAAACAAATGGAAAAACACTTTCTATTGGCTTTGACCCATGGCTTCACACCATTACTGCTACCGATATATTGAAAAACGCATTAGAAAATAAAGCAGGCGGAAAACTTGTAGCAATCCACTCCAATCCTATCGATCTTATCTGGCATGATCAACCCAAATTACCGCAATCTGCCCTATCAGTTCATCCTCTCAAATATGCAGGATGCAGCTCAGATGAAAAGTTGGCATTGATTTGCAGATATATACAAAAAGCAAATGCAGATGCCTTTATTTTTACAGACCCCTCCTCCATTGCATGGACATTTAATATACGGGGTAATGATGTTTCCAATACGCCTTTTTCCCTTTGTTTTGCTCTCATTCCCATCCAAGAAACACCAGCCTTATTCATTAATAGCAAAAAACTTGGTGGAGAACAGAAACAATATCTGGAACGTTATACAAAATTATATGAACCAGAACAGCTTATTCCAAAGATTAAAGAATACGCGCAAAAAGGGATAGCTTTTGCCTTAGATCCACAGTTAACATGCGAAAAATTACGAACTGTCATTGAAGAAGAAAATAACTCTTTCATCACACTTACCGACCCTGCTGCTCTACCACGTGCCATTAAAAATGACACAGAACTCAATGGCGCACGCAAAGCACACCTACGCGATGGTGTTGCCCTAACCCGTTTTTTTTCTTGGTTAGATAAACAAATACCAGGGTCAATAAGTGAAATTTCTGCTGCTCAAAAATTAGAAGAATTTCGCATAAATACAGCAAACGAAATGGGAGAAAAACTTAAAGATCTTTCTTTTGATACAATCTCAGCCGCAGGAGCAAATGGTGCCATTATTCATTATCGTGTAACAACGCAAACAAATAAACAACTCAATGCTGGTGAACTTTACCTTGTTGATTCAGGTGGACAATATCGTGATGGCACGACAGATGTCACACGCACAGTAGCAATTGGCAATATTGGAGAAGAAGAAAAACGCTGTTTTACTCTTGTCCTAAAAGGCATGATTGCGCTTTCAACTGCAAGATTTCCAAAAAGCACACGCGGACAAGACATTGATGCTCTTGCACGCATTGCATTGTGGAAAGCTGGCTTTGATTATGCCCATGGCACGGGGCATGGTGTTGGGTCTTATCTTTCTGTTCATGAAGGACCACAAAATATTTCCCGTAAAGGATGCCAAGAACTTATTCCCGGTATGATTCTTTCAAATGAACCAGGATATTACCGCGAAGGTGCTTTTGGTATCCGTCTTGAAAATTTGATGATTGTGAAACCAGCACAAAAAATTGATGGCGGAGATATAGAAATGCTTTCGTTTGAGACTCTTACACATTGCCCCATTGATCGACGGTTAATCCTTCCAGAGCTTTTGACACAAGAAGAACGACAATGGCTCAATGATTACCATGCGCGCGTTTATCAGATGAATGCACCTTACTTAAATGAAGAAGATAAAAAATGGGCAAAAGAAGCAACAATGCCCCTTTAAATCAATCAACGTATAACCTTTACTCTTTCTACAAAACACGGGACATTCTCTTTTAAAGGGAAAAATATGCATCTGCGTCAGGAAATACAAAAAATATTTCTAAAAGATCCTTCAAATTTTTTGCTGGCATGGCAAGAGGCGTAATATGACGGGTGAGAAGAGTGAAATACGCCCGCATGTGGTAATGCTTATCTTGGCGATCACCATCTAGACACCATTATATCTCTATTTTCTTTATATGAAAACTTTCATTATATTTTGTAATCCTCCGCATCGTATTTCTAAAACACCTATTGTAACCAACTTATTACGCTGTTTAGATTCAAAAATTCTGCATATTTATTCGAATAAATTTTATCTTTTTGTTTGCTTCATAATGATAATTTACATTTTTTAAATTCTTGAATCATTTTCAATAGCTGCAATTCCTTATAATACATATTGATACAATAAAATAGAATCTGCTATGAAATAAAAATTAAGTATTTAGAATTTAAAAGAAGGAGCATGATGCTAACATCAGCGTTAAAGTTTTTTATTTATTTGCACAGTTAACAGTACAATAATTATTTTCTAGACTATTACTTATTGTTGAAAATAACGTTACCCACAATATAGATAGTTTCCAACTGCACAGTATGAAAACGACATATATGGAGGTACATGTTTTTACCTGAACGTATTATTCAGCTAAAAAATTAACAACAACAGAGGATATGAAAAACTACATAACACAAAAACAGTCACATAAATAAAGGAGATTCAAGCTCTCTACAAAATTTCACAAATACTTTGAAAAAGACACAATAAAATATGTATCTTACGGCTTATCATAGTAACAAACTTTAAGCATAGATCTTAATAATCTATATTCTTATCCAGTATTTTAGCAATAAAGTGATTATCCTAATGCGTGTAATTTTATTTTGTTCCGTAATATTATTATTTGGATACTATATTGGACCTTCTGTATTGAGTGAAATTACTAAATTTAAGCGAGTTCCTATTGCTGTATTTTCTGAAAATCAAGTCATTACTCCAAATCAGTACGATAAATTATACGAAGAGTACGTAAAGACACAATATCCTGATAATATATACGAAGAACGCCTAGAAATTGCGAAAAAATATCTGGATAATAAAAGTTATGGTGTATATCATGTTCTAAGCCCTGGTATGATAGTGCTAATTCCTGAAAATATAAATCTTATCCATGCGAAAGTTGTTTGGTGTGCATGCCTTGTGGACTTATTACAGGGAGAGTATACTAAAAAATTTCCAGCATTATCTCTACCTACCTACATACATAAGCTACGTTCTCAATATAATTGGAAAGAAAGCGATTTCATTTGGGCAAAAAATTTGGTCATGAACTCGACAGATCCAATGTTTGGATATGCACGAATGGTATTTAATTCTGAAATATTCTCAGTCCAAATACTAGCTCTAATAAACGAAATTTCCGATGCTGAGAAATTTGAGAGAGATGAAGGAAGTCAGGAAAAAAATTATGCTGCTAGACGCATTAGCGAATATCCGAAATTTTGTAATGAAATTGGACAAGTGTACCATCTAATAATGCCTGATAAGTATAGGTACCAGTAATCTTTTATAAATTAAACATAATAAACAACTCGCAGTTATATCCCTTATTCATTTATAGCGGAATGTTTTATTATATTTTGTAATCTTCCGCGTTACATTTCTATTACGTCATTATAATCGGTTTATTACGGCATTTTGGATTAAATTCTACATATTTGTTCAAAAATTTTACCTTTCTTCACAGTAATAATTTATATCTTTTACTAATAATAACCTTGCATATTCTTCATCATAATAGTTTAAGTTTAATATTTAAGCTCAGCGTTAATCCTTTTTAATAACTTAATAAATATCAAAATATATTGGCGTTCTATGTTTGCAAAAAATAGCCCCTTTATCTCCTTTTTGATTCCAGCTCCCCCAAATGTAAGAGAGATAACCACACAAACAGCATATGCATCTTCTAGAAAACATCCTCTAAACATTATGTTTCTCAATCAGCTGTAGCCAAGCCTCTTCATCGATAACCTCAACACCTAATTCTTCAGCTTTAGCCAATTTGGAGCCCGCTCCAGGTCCTGCAACAAGAAGATCTGTTTTTTTAGAAAGTGAACCAGATGTTTTGGCCCCTAATCGCTCTGCCAATGCTTTTGCTTCATCACGTGACATATGTGCTAAAGTTCCTGTAAAAACAATAATCTTCTCCGCTATTGGTGAAGCAGCTATCATGATAGGTGCCTCATCAAGAGGTGTTACTTCTTCAAGCAAAACAGACAAAACTTCACGGTTATGCGCTTCTCTATAAAAATCAACAATTGCGCCCCCTACCTGTGGTCCAATTCCTTCAATATTGATAAGTTCCATCCAAGCTTCATTGCCTTCTTTGTTTTCCTGCTCACATGGCATAAATGCTTCCATAGCCGCCGTTTCAAAAGCTGTATAATTTTGATATGCTCGTGCAAGGCGGCGTGCATTCACCTCTCCAACATGACGAATCCCCAATGCAAACAAAAAACGGCTTAAAGGAATTTCGCGGCGTGCATTAATGGCATCATACAGTTTCCGCACTGAAACAGTACCAAAACCTTCCATATTTTCCAAACGGATCAAAGACTTTTCTTGGCGCCGTTCTAAAGTAAAGATATCAACTGGTGTATGAATACAAAGCGCCTCATCTTGAGCATGGAAAAAAAATTCTACCTGCTTTTTACCCAAGCCTTCAATATCAAAGGCATTGCGTGAAACAAAATGACGAATACGTTCAATCGCTTGTGCAGGACAAATAAGCCCACCGGTGCACCGACGCACCGCTTCTCCTTCTTCGCGAACAGCATGACTCCCACAAGCGGGACACAGATGAGGAAAAACAAAAGCAGAAGCATCTTTTGGACGTTTTTCAGCAATAATATCAACAATTTGAGGGATTACATCACCAGCGCGTTGTACAATCACGGTATCGCCTACACGGATATCACGCCCTTCACGAATGGGCTCTCCTTTATGGCCAATTCCCTTAATATAATCCTCATTATGCAAACTGGCATTGGTCACCACCACCCCACCAACAGTAATAGGTGTAAGGCGTGCAACGGGCGTCAAAGCTCCCGTACGACCGACCTGAATATCAATATCTTCCAAAAGCGCTATCGCTTTTTCTGCTGGAAATTTATGGGCTATCGCCCAACGCGGCGAACGAGAAACAAACCCCAAGCGCTTTTGGAGCATCAAATCATTAACCTTATAAACAATGCCATCAATGTCATAGCTTAAAGAATGACGGCGTTCTTCTATATCACGATAATAGAAAATAATTTCTTCTACTCTCTTAAAGACTTTTATTAATGGATTGATAACAAAGCCATATTCTTTTAGCTTTTTCATCATCTCTATTTGACTTTCTGCAAATACTTCACTCACTTCACCACAAGCATAAGCAAAAAATTGAAGCTTTCTGCTGGCGGTTATCCGTGAATCAAGCTGACGGAGAGAACCAGCCGCCGCATTTCGAGGATTGGCGAAGGTTAACTTTCCCTTCTCTTGTTGGCTTATATTAAGAGCTTGGAAATCTTCCCGTCCCATATAAACTTCGCCGCGAACCTCGATTACCTCAGGAAAATCACCTTGCAAAACTTGTGGAATATCAGCAATTGTTCGAGCATTTGCCGTCACATTTTCACCGACAGTTCCATCCCCACGCGTTGCCGCACGCACAAGCCGCCCCTTTTCGTAGCGCAAAGACAAAGATAAACCATCAATTTTTGGCTCCGCTGTTATTTCCAATACTTGTGTTTCTGGAAGACGTAAAAAACGACGAATACGCTCAATAAATTCAGTAACATCTTCAAAGCTAAACGCATTATCAAGTGAAAGCATAGGCTGTGCATGAACAGATTTTTCAAACTTTTCAGAAATTGGTGCCCCAATTTTATGTGAAGGAGAATCAACACGAATAAGCTCTGGAAAAAGAGCTTCAATTTCTGCATTACGGCGGCGCAAAGCATCGTATTCTGCATCAGAAATTTCAGGCTGATCATCACGATTATAAAGCACATCATGACGTGCAATTTCTTTTGCCAACCACTCTAATTCACTTACTGCTTCAACAGCTGTGAGATTTTTAACTGCATCTTTGTTCATAAAATCTATTCCAAATTACGAGTTACTGCCATAAAGACTTCCACGCTTCCTCATAAAGTGAATCGCAAATAAAAATAAGCTTTCCAGTATTTTTATCACTGGCTAATTACCTTTATGCGAGAAGCTTTTGAGCCGCTGCACGCGCTTCTTCAGTAATCTGTTCTCCTGCCAACATACGAGCAATTTCTTCTGCACGTTCATGCTCTTCCATTTTATGAATAGCAGTAACAAAGCGTCCTTTATCATGACTCTCAATTTTCGAAATAAGAAAATGACCATGCGCTTTCGATGCAACCTGTGGTGCATGCGTAATAGCAAAAACCTGAACACGTTCTGATAAGCGTTGCAATCGTTGTCCAATAGCAGCTGCAACAGCCCCCCCAACGCCTGTATCAATTTCATCAAAGATCAGCGTCGGTGCTGATCCTCGATCAGACAAAACAACTTTTAATGCCAACAAAAAACGAGACAATTCACCGCCAGAAGCCACACTAAGCATCGGTCCAGCTCGTGTTCCAGGATTTGTTCGCACCCAATATTCAATACGATCACATCCCTCTGCACTCCGCCTTTCCACATCACTTTGCATTTCAACAATAAACTCGGCCCTCTCTAATTTCAATGCAGGCAACTCAGCCATCACGCTTTCAGACAAGTGTTTTGCAACCTCTTGACGTTTTATTGACAACGCTTGTGCTAACATATCATAGTTTTTTTGTGTTTGTTTTGCCTCATTTTCAAAACGTGACAATATAGTCTGAGCCTCTTCAAAGTCAGCCAGTTCAGCATCCATTTTATCGCGTAACTGAACCAATTCATCAGCAGAAACTTGATATTTACGAGCAAAACCCCGAAGAGAAAAAAGACGTTCTTCTATCCGTTCCAATTCATCAGGTTCAAAGTCCAATGCTCGTATTGCCACCTCAATACCTTCTTGTGCTATTGCAAGTGCATGCAATGCCTCATCAATAGATTTTACCACTGGTGCAATAAGCTCTTGTGCTTCAGGAATTTTACGCTCCAAACGCCTCACCAAATTGGAAAGCACTGGGATTGGTGATTTTTGACCCGTTAAAAGATCATCCGCTTCTTTTATATCCGTTGCTATTTTTTCTAATTTAAGCATATCGGCACGGCGAAGAGAAAGAGCATCTTCTTCACCAACTTGAAAATCAAGCTTTTCAAGCTCTTCTACACACGCACGAAGATAATCAACCTCACGTACAGCGCTCTCTACTTTAAGACGCTGCTGTTGCAAACGCTCCTCACATTCACGCCATGTGTGATAACATTGGCGCAAATTTTCCACTTCATCCTCAAGCCCACCAAAGGCATCTAATAATTGGCGATGTGTAGCAACATCAACCAGCGCACGATCATCATGTTGTCCATGGATTTCAACCAGCAAACGGCCAACACTCCGCATCAATGCAACACTAGACACCTGATCATTGATAAAGACACGGCTACGTCCATCACTTGATTGCACACGTCGTAAAATAATATCGCCCTCATCATCAAGACCATTCTCACGAATAAGCTGACGTGCAGGATGTGAAACAGACACATCAAAAACAGCCGTAACCTGCCCGCGGTCAGCACCATGACGTACAAGCGAAGCATCACCCCTCCCCCCCAGAGCAAGTGATAAAGCATCAAGGAGAATAGATTTCCCCGCACCTGTTTCTCCAGTTAAAACCGTCAACCCCGCCGTAAAATGAATATCGAGCGTTTCGATCAAAACAATATTATGAATCGAAAGCTGTACCAGCATATAAAATCAACGTGCCCTATTCTTATCACCACCTAAAGCATGTGAGATCCAAGAAGATTTATGCTCATGTGGTGATATTTTATTCTTTTGCAATAAACTATAAGAAAATTTATACCACTCACTTTTGGGATAATTACGTCCTAAAATAGCTGCTGCCGTTTGCGCTTCCGCCGTTAAACCAAGAGCTAAATTAACTTCCGTTAAGCGGAAAAGTGCTTCTTCAATTTGATTTGTATCGGAATACTCTTCAACTACAGTACGAAACCGTCTACTTGCAGCAAGGTAGCGCCGCCCCTCTTCATAATAGCGGCCAATCTGCATTTCTTTACCAGCTAACTGTTCGCGCCCAAAACGTATTTTATCCTTAGCATCCTTGACATATTCAGAATTTGGATAGCGCTCTATAAGAAGCTGCATAGCAGCAATAGCGCGTTTCGTATCACGTTGATCACGCGTAACATCGGGAATCCGACGGAAAGAAGAAAGACCAATAATATAGTATGCATAAGCCGAGTCAGTCGACCCTGGATAAAGCGTAATATAGCGTTGAGCCATACTAATTGAATCATCATACTTTCCGAGTCGATAATTTGTAAAAGCGCCCATCACAAGAGATTTGCGCCCCCAGTCTGTATAAGCATACTGTTTTTCAATCTTCAAAAACTTTTTCGATGCATCTCCAAGCCGCCCACTCTCAAGACTAGCAAGCGCCTGATTATAGAGAACATCTGGTGGATCCATTTTCAAAACATAAGCAGACGGATCAAGAGTATTTTTCTCTTTAAAGAGACATCCCGCTAACATACAGGTGCTTCCTAAAAGTACCACCCCCAATATCTTGCGTACAATGTTAGATTTTCTATATGTCATATTTCCAATGCACACATGAAATTTTTTCATAATTTTCCGGCCTCCAGAGAATATCACCTTGTAGCAAAAACAATTTATCAAAGGTTTTATACCATATCACTTTAAAATCCACATAACCAATTTAGCAGTTTAGGTCAATCATCCCCTTAAAAATCAAATAAATGATAAAAAAATCTTGTCAATTTTTTTACTCTTTCTCTAAAAAGCTTTTTTCATAATATGATTCGTCTGCCAAAACAGCCTTCACCAATTGCGCATTAATTCTATGCCCACTACAATAAGAACGAAATAATCCAATAAAAGGCGCCCCAAGCAAAGCAGTATCACCAATCGCATCAAGCATCTTGTGCCGAACACATTCATTCTCCCAATAAGGGCCATCGGAATTTAAAATTTTGTCATCAAGGCCGATAACAAGAGAATTTTCCAAAGAAGCGCCTTTTGCCTTTCCAGAAAGCCGTAATTTTTCCACGTCTTTGATAAAACCAAAAGTGCGTGCCCGTGACAAATCATCTCGAAATCCTTGTGTGGTAAGATCAAAACTGAAATGTTGCTTACCAATAGCAGAAGAAGGAAAAGAGATCGTTATATCAAAACGACGTCCATCGAATGGCAAAAGCTCTGCAACACCATGAGCTCCTTCAACCCGCACCGGCTTTTTTATAATGAAATAAGAACGCAATGCATTTTGCTGTACAATACCAACATCTTCAAAAGCTTGGCAATATAGCCACGCTGAACCATCCAAAATAGGAATCTCATTATGTGACACTTCAATAATAAGATTATCCAAATTATAAGCAGCAATTGCTGCCATCAAATGTTCAATTGTTTCAACCCTTACATCTCCATCTCCAAGTACTGTTGATAATTCAGTTTCTCCTGTTTGCGATGCATGGGCTTGAAATATTTTCTCTGTTCCGTCTAATCCACAACGCCTAAAAATAATACCACACCCAACATCCGCTGGACAAACCTTTACCACTGACAAACAGCCACTGTGAACGCCAATCCCCTTAAATGTTACTGCTTTTTTAAGAGTAGACTGATATTTTGGAACCAAATTCATCATATCATTCTATTGAATTTCTTTTCTCTCTTTTAATAAAGTTTATAAAACTATAAAAAATACTCATAGTAAATAATAAAAAACCCGCTTAATGATAAGCGGGCTTAAAAAAACAAAGTCCTTTACCCAAAAACAGCAGTATATTTTACTGTATAATTTTTGACTCAACATCAAAGAGGATACATAATTCTTTACTTTACCTTATTTTTCATCAATTAATTTGCCTGACGACGTAAAAATGCTGGTATTTCCAACTGATCTTCTTCACTTATAAAAGTACGCTGATCTTGTGGTACCTGAGGATGCAACTCACCAGAACGACGTGGAACATAAACAGAAGCATCTTGAGAAAGCGCCTGAGAATTTTTATTATAAACATGAGACTCTTGCTGCTGAGACGATCTAACAGCAGGCTCCAGCCTCGCTTCTGGCTCTGCCTCCTCACGGTGTGTCAAGCTCTGTTTCAAACGCTGCCAAAGATTACGAGGACCTTGGTCGGTTACAGATGTTCTTTGACTTTGTCTATGAGCAACAGGAGGAAAATCCTTTAGCTCAGGCATACGCATTGGTGAGCGCACTTGCATCTGTTGTACTTGCTTTTCTTTTTGCTTCACAACGCCTGTCATCTCATCAAGCACATGCGCTGTTGCCTCCATGCTTACGGGGGCCGTCATAGGCTGTTGAGAACCACGGCTTACTTGCATACGTGGCACATTTGATATCTGCTCCTGCACAGCATTTGAACCATAAGCAACAGCTTTTGTGGCACTTCGTGTCGCAATTGCTTCTACAGGATGCGCAAAAATTTGACTTTTAGGACGGAACTGTTCTCCTGTTGATTTCCCCTTTTCTATTTCAAGTGATTCGATCACTTCTACCATCGACTCAGAACGCAAGGGTGATGACTGAACATGAAAAGAACTGTGTGGCGTTCCAGGATCACTTTTGCGCATTGAAGAAGCTGGTCTTTGAAGCTGAGGATGAGAGGATTGAACCACATCACTAACCTCACGATCAATACCGGTGGCAACCACAGAAACACGAATAACACCTTCTAGTGACTCATCATCAATGGCCCCAAAGATTACATTCGCATCCGCATCCACTTCTTCACGAATACGATTAGCAGCTTCATCAACCTCAAAGAGAGTCATATCACGACCACCCGTAATAGAAATCAACAAACCACGCGCCCCACGCATAGAGGTATCATCCAATAATGGATTCGCGATAGCAGCTTCAGCAGCAGCCAAAGCCCGCCCTTCACCAGATGCCTCACCAGTTCCCATCATAGCTCGGCCCATTTCATGCATAACAGAACGAACATCAGCAAAATCAAGGTTAATTAAGCCCTCTTTAATCATCAAATCCGTAATGGAAGCAACACCAGAATAAAGCACTTGGTCAGCCATAGCAAAAGCATCAGCAAATGTTGTCTTATCATTTGCAATACGGAAAAGATTTTGATTGGGAATAACAATCAATGTATCGACAGACTTTTGTAATTCTTCAATACCAGCCTCTGCCGTTTTCATACGACGTGCCCCTTCAAACTGAAATGGCTTTGTCACCACACCAACGGTCAAAATACCCTTTTCACGCGCTGCGCGAGCCACAACAGGAGCAGCCCCTGTTCCAGTTCCTCCCCCCATACCAGCAGTAATGAAAACCATATGAGAGTCCGCAAGATGATCAATAATTTCATCAATACATTCCTCTGCGGCTGCTTGTCCCACTTCCGGTAGAGCACCAGCACCCAAACCTTCTGTCACAGCTGCGCCAAGCTGGATAACACGTTCAGCCTTTGACATAGCCAAAGCTTGTGCATCCGTATTTGCGACAACAAAGTCAACTCCTTGAAGGCCAGCATTAATCATATTGTTCACGGCATTCCCGCCACCACCTCCAACACCAAAAACGGTAATGCGTGGCTTCAATTCCGCGATATCTGGCCGATGCAGATTAATCGTCATTTTCTTTTCCTTCTCATAAGACACCGCAAGCCAAAGCGATGAAATTTTTATCCAACTAGACTTAACTAAAAACTCTCACGCAACCACTGACCAACACGCTGAAAATACCCACGCGTGCCCATCGATAAATGATTTCCTGCCGTCTGCATTGTTTTTTCTTCAAAACCCACCAATTGCGGATAAATTAACAACCCAACAGCAGATGTAAACGCCGCCCCTTTTGCAAGAGAAGGAAGCCTCGAAATACCTAAAGGCCGCCCGATACGAACATTTCTTCCTAATATAGTACGTGCCATTTCTGGCAATCCTGTTAACTGACTTGCTCCGCCAGTCAAAATAACACGCTTACCAATGATGTAACCAAAGCCTGAACGATTTAAACAATCACGTACCATCTCTAAAATTTCTTCAATACGCGCACAAATGATACGCCCAAGAACAGCACGAGGATATTGAGTTTCACGCCGTTCACTCCCAATTTCTGCTACATTAATCATTTGCCGCTCATCTGCACTTGTTAGAAGGGCTGAACCATAAACAACTTTCAAACGTTCCGCCTCTGTAAGTGACATAGAAAATCCACGCGCAACATCAAGAGTGACATGATGTCCCCCAACAGCAAGAGCATCTGCATAGATAAATTTTCCCTCAAAAAACACTGAAAATGTTGTTGTTCCACCACCAAAATCAATACATGCAGCACCTAAATGCGCCTCATCATTCATCAAGACAGCAAGACCACTTGCAAAAGGAGTGGCAACCATTGCTTCAACACTCAAATGTGCACGATTAATACAAGTTTCTAAATTACGCAAAGATGCTGTTTCCGCTGTTACCACATGCACATCGACACCAAATGTTTCCCCTGCCATGCCAATAGGATCAGAAATTCCTTTTTCCCCATCCAATACATAAGAAACTGGAACCGAATGCATAACATGACGTTCAGCATCAAAGGCTTTGCGCGAAACATCTGAAAAGGCCATACGCATATCACGCTTGGTGACTTCACGACCATTCAAATGGACCATTCCATTAATCAAAGCGCTTTGTAACCGACTTGAGGAAAAATTCACAATCACTGAATCCACCACCAAACCAGCCATTTTTTCTGCCGCATCAACAGCCAAGCGTATTGATTGCTCTGCTGCAAACATATCCATCACAACACCAGATTTAATACCGCGTGAACGCTGCACTCCAAAGCCCAGAATTTCTATAGAGTGTGTACGGCCATGCAAATAGTGTGCATGCTTCAAAGGACGCAGACAAGCAATAAAACAAACAATCTTACTTGAACCGATATCAAGAACCGTTAAATAACGTGTTTTACGTCCCCCCAGATGATGTGATCTGAGCAATGTCATAGGCTTCCTGCCTTTCGCGCTTTTAAAATACGTTCTTCTTCTGCTACAGTAGCATTATAACGCTCCAACGTTTCATCTGATAAAGAAACAGTAATCCGATCAGCAAGGCGTAAATCAACACTGAGAATATCTCGAGATAAAAGATCTTGCATTGTACCGGACGAAACAAGAGAAGAAAGCCTTTCAAGCGCACCACTTTCAGGCAACATAACGCGCATTCCGTTATCCAAAACAAGATCCCAACGCCGATCCCCTACCCGCACGAAAGCACGAACACGATTATATATTTCCGGATAAACTAACAGCGCTTGAATAAACACTTTAGCAGCATTTTGCGCCCCCTGCCCAACCACAAGCGGCAAATTCCAAACATTTTTCCCTTTAAAGGGCACAATAACACGACCTGTATAATCAACGATATCGACCAAGCCATCGTGTTGCCAAATGGCATAGGGTTCACGCTCCACGATGGAAATCCGCATTCTATTAGGATAAATCTTCTGAACATTAGCGGATTGAACCCAAGGCTGTTTTTCCAAAAGAGAGCGTGCTCTTTCAACATCAAAAGTGAATATAGAGGATGCAACATCAAGTTTTAAAATTTTCAAAATATCTTGCTTTGCTAAGCGATTATTCCCTCTTATATCGACATCTACAACCACAAAACCAATATCTGATATTATCGTTTTTACGATCACACCCATCTGACCACTGGATGACAATCCATAAAAGGCCGTCACCAAGAAAAACCATACAACAGCAAAAGAGCCAAAATGGCGTGGAATATGAATATTGACAAAAACAAACTCAAACATAAACCGAAGAAAACGACGATAAAGACGTGGCAAAGCCGGCACTGAAAGCACCTCCATCGGAATATTCGTTTTATTAATACTCAACGCATGCATGATGCGTCCTCCACTATCCATTGAACAATATCGCCATAAGTACGACCGCTCGCTTTTGCAATATCAGGAAGAAGAGACGTCGATGTCATACCGGGTTGCGTATTAATTTCAAGCCAAACTAATTCTCCTGTTTTCTCATCAAAACGAAAATCAGAACGGCTAACACCTCGACACCCTATCGCCTGATGGGCTGCTAAAGACATTCTTTGCACACTTTGGTAAATATTTAGTGAAAGTTGTGCAGGACAAATGTGAAGAGAACCACCCGTTTTATATTTTGAGTCATAATCGTAGAATGGAAAGTGCTGACTAGGAAGAATTTCACACACATCCAGCACTTCGCTCCCCAAAACAGCACAAGTCAATTCACGACCAGGAATATATTTTTCAATCATCACCTCATCCGCATATCCCCACTCAGCTCCCCCAATATTATGCGGCGGTGCAGCTTCATTTTCCTGTACAATGACAACACCAAAACTTGATCCTTCACACACAGGTTTAATTACATAAGGAGGCTCCATGGGATGCGCTTGCCCAATAGCAAAACGGCTCATAATACGAGAAGGTGCAACACAAACACCAACACTTGCAACGATAATTTTTGCACGTCCCTTATCCATTGCCAAAGCAGATGCCATCACACCAGAATGGGTATAAGGAATTTTTAAATACTCAAGAATCCCTTGAATCCGGCCATCTTCACCAAATGGACCATGCAATGCATTGAAGGCAATATCAGGCTGCAACTGTTCAAGAACAGAAGCAATATGAGCGTCAACATCCACGCGGCTCACGCGATACCCCTGCATTTCAAGAACATCAGCACAAGCCGTCCCTGAAGATAAACTTACAGACCGTTCAGAAGAAAAACCTCCCATTAATACAGCTATATGTTTATCTTTCATAATAAATCACCCTCTTTCGCATACTATATGTAGTCTATATAGAATACATCAGCACCACATACAGGAAAAAACAAAGTTTATCCTTGCGAATCAATAACCTAGCATTTTGCATAATGAATCAGACTCAACAGCTTGATGCAAGAGATTCTTTGTTAATTTATTGATTCTTAATAGAATTTTTTTATTATCTCTTTGAAATGACTCAATTTTTTATTTGCACTTTTTTAGTGAACAATAAATCACTGAAATGGATCAAAAGAAGAAACACTTCGACCGCGCTCAAATTGACCTATACGCTCTATTTCCCATTGTAAAAGATGGGCTGAATGTGCAAAAACACGTGCACGCACTGTTTCTCCCAATGTTTCAAGATCATATCCTGTTGCTTGCCCTGTATTGATCATAAAATTACAGTGCATTTCGCTCATCTGAGCACCACCAATCCGTAAACCACGACACCCTGCCTCATCAATCACGCGCCACGCAGATATATTCTCAGGATTTCTAAAAGTTGATCCACCGGTCTTTTCACGAATAGGTTGCACTGCTTCCCTATGGAGGGCAACTTCATCCATAGCAGCACGAATATCATCTTTATTACCGGTTTGTCCTTCTAATAAAGCAGCAGTAAAAATAAACCCTTCAGGAATATCACAATGGCGATAGGAATAATGCATATCTTTCAAACTCAAAATATGACGTTTTCCTTTACGATCCAGCGCATAAACCTCAACAACACGTGCTGCGGTTTCAACACCATTTGCACCCGCATTCATTTTGAGTGCCCCTCCAAGACCACCAGGAATACCGTGATAAAAATGAAAACCTGCAATTTCTGCCTTTAAAGCAGCGGTAGCTAAATGTTTATCTGCCGTACCTGCACCAACTAAAAAACGTTTTGGAGAAACTTGTTGCACTTGCCCAAAACCTTTTGGCGAAAGACGAATCACAACACCAGGAACCCCCCCATCACGCACCAGAAGATTAGAACCTATTCCTACAATTGTTACAGGAACAAATTCAGGCAAATTTTGAAGAAAGAGAGCCAAATCTTCTTCATCAACAGGCTGATAAAAAAGTTCTGCCAACCCGCCCGTGCGAAACCACGTTATCTTACGCATCTCAACATTAGGTGTAAGTTTTCCTCTCACGCCACCCAACAGCGGTTGCAATTGCGCCAATAGCGCCTCACCATCAATGTGCTGAAAATTTATCATGACCATCAAGTACCGACAACTGATGAGGCAATGCACACGCCCATTGTGTGATATTGCCAGCACCAAGAAAAACCACATAATCCTCTGCCTGAGCAAATGTTGAGACAAGAGACACAACATCTTCCAGACCATGTATTAAGCGCACATCACGATGACCCGCCATTTTAATATGCTCTACCAATTCTTGAGAACCAAATCCTACAATAGGCTCTTCACCAGCCGCATAAACGGGCGTAATCAACACTGTATCTGCATCATTAAAACAAGCAGCAAAATCATCAAATAAATGATACAAACGCGAATACCGATGGGGTTGTGCAATCGCAATAACACGCCCTTTTGCACTCTCACGTGCAGCACGCAAAACAGCCTTTATTTCAACAGGATGATGTCCATAATCATCAAATATTTCAATGCCACGCCAACTTCCTGTTCGCGTAAAACGCCGTTTTACTCCGCCAAATTCTGCTAAGCCCCTTTTTATAGCTTCATTTGAAATGCCAAGTTCATGCGCAATAGCAATCGCCGCCGTTGCATTGGCAACATTATGCTGCCCTGCCATGGGCAAAAGCATATTTTTCAACTCGATCTTTCTTCCTGTTTTGCGTGAACGAACAAGAACATCAAAATGCGTTTTTTGACCATCCATCGAAAGATTAAGAAAACGAACATCCGCTTGTGGATTTGCACCATAAGTGATCACCCAACGATCATCAATACGGCCCGCCAATGACTGAACCTCTGGATGATCAAGGCACAAAACAGCAAAACCATAAAAAGGAACATTTTCTACGAATTGCCGAAAAGCCTCACGCACAGCATCAAAACTTCCATAATGATCCAAATGCTCAGCATCAATATTAGTAATAACAGCAATATCAGCAGGCAGCTTTAAAAATGTACCATCACTTTCATCAGCTTCAACAATCATCCAATCGCCATCTCCTGTCCGAGAATTCGTCCCATAAGCATTAATAATACCGCCATTAATCACCACCGGATCAAAATGACCAGCATCAAGAAGGGCTGCAACCATTGATGTGGTTGTTGTTTTACCATGTGTACCACCCACCGCAATTGCACGCCGAAACCGCATCAGCTCCGCCAGCATTTCTGCACGTCTGACAAGCGGTAAATGTCTTTCCTTTGCAGCAATATACTCAGGATTTGTTTTTTTAACGGCAGTAGAAAAAACAACAACCTCTGCATTCCCTAAGTTTTCAGCACAATGACCTATATGAACGTTAATTCCTTTTTTCCGCAAACGTTCAACATTTGCACTCTCAACTTGATCTGACCCTTGAACTTTATAGCCAAGATTATAAAAAACCTCTGCAATTCCACTCATGCCGATCCCCCCGATTCCGATAAAATGGATAACGCCTATATCAAGTGGCATTTTCATCAAAAAGCTCCTCTTTTATATCTGACAACAATCGCCCTGCAATTAAAGATTCAGCCATATCAGCAAGGCAACGTGTTGCGTGAGGTTGCCCAACTTTTTTTGCAGCAAGCGCTTGTTTTTCCAATAAATGGGGCGTACGCAAAACTTGCGTTAAAAGAGAAGAAAGCTTTTGTGCACTTAAATCTTTTTCTAATACAATTTGCGCACCACCTACACAAGCAAGCAGAGCTGCATTGGCAGCCTGATCATGATCTAAAGCATGGGGATAGGGAACAAGCAAAGCAGGTCTACCAATCACCGCTATCTCACAAACGGATGAAGCCCCAGCGCGCGACAAAATAAAATGAGCATGTGCCATACGTTCAGCCATATCATCAAAGAAAGGAGCAACCTCTGCTTGTACGCCCATATCACGATAGATTTTGATCAACCCTTCTGCTTCACCGCGAACTTGCTGCACAATTCGCAAGCGTTTACGGTTCTTATCATCGAGTAACGCAATGGCTTCTGGAACAATATGTGAAAAAGCAGAAGCCCCTTGGCTACCACCAAAAATCAAAAAATTAAATGGCTTTTCCCCCTCTGAAGAATGATAAGGAATTTCGGCCGCCTTCAGCACAGCCTCACGGACAGGATTCCCCGTTAAAAGCGTTTTATGGGCATAAGAGCCATTTGGCGACAATAAACCACCAGCGATTGCACGCACAAAAATTGCCAACATCCGATTGGCACGCCCCATAACAGCATTTTGTTCATGAATAAATGTCACACGCCTCGTTAAGGCCGCAATAAAAAGAGGAGGAAAGCTCGGATATCCCCCAAATCCTCCAACAAGAACAGGACGTAATTTATAAAACAACGCCAACGATTGTCCCATGCCCCTTAACAGAGTCCAAAACGTCTTTATCAGAGCAAAAGGATGGCGGCGTATAAATGTTGCCGATGAAACAATATGTGTATGCTCTTTATCAAAGCACCGAACAAAAGGGCGTGCTCTTTCATCTGTTATTAAATGAACATCATATCCACGCTCCTTTAATTCAACGCCAAGGGATTCAGCAGGAAAAAGATGTCCACCTGTACCACCCGCCACCAAAACAATAACTTTTTTATCATTCATAAGGCGTATCCAAGACAGAAGAGGAAGAAAAAGCTGAAAGGCGCGCTTCTGGCCAACGACGTGTTAAACTGAGCAAAATGCCCATTGAAAAGGCAATTGCCACCATCGATGAACCACCATAAGAAATAAAAGGCAATGTCATGCCTTTGGGAGGAATTAAGTGAAGATTAACGGCCATATTAATAGCTGATTGAAAGCCAATCATCATTGCTATGCCAGTAATACCAAGACGTATAAAGCAATCACGTGTATTCATTGCTATATACAATGAACGCATAACGATAAAACCAAAAAGCATCATAATTAGTAAACAAAGAATAATACCATATTCTTCAGCAGCAACGGAAAATACAAAATCTGTATGGCTATCAGGAATAATACGTTTTACTGTTCCTTCTCCGGGACCTTGCCCAAACCAACCACCATTCAAAATAGCCTCACGTCCGACATCTACTTGAAAGGTATCTCCTTCACCTGTCAAAAAACCATTGATACGCTCACGCACATGATACAGAAAAAGATAAGCTAAAACAATTCCTCCAGCGCCTAAAATGAGAAAGAGAAAAATAACGGCTAGAGGCACACCAGCAATAAAAAACAAACCACCCCATGTTGCACTTATTAAAAGTGTTTGTCCAATATCAGGCTGCAAAACCAGAAGCACACAACAAATGCCATAAAGTACAATCGCTAACGTATAACCTAGAATTCCCCTCCTGCGTATCTGTTCTGAAAAAAACCAAGCAGACATAACCACAAAAGCTGGCTTCATAAACTCTGAAGCCTGTACAGAAAAACCAAAGAGCACAATCCACCGCCGTGCTCCCTTTAATTCTGGACCCCAAAATAAGGTTGCAACCATAAGAGCAAGCGTTACAATAAGCAAAAGAGCACATAAACGACGAATATTAGGAATTGAAAAAAAAGAAATGGTCACCATCGTAAAAAATGCTGAAATGCTGAAAATGATATGCCACCGAACAAAATAAAAACTATCAGTAATTCCGATTTTTTTTGCAATCGTGGGGCTGGCAGCAAAAGACAGCATAATGCCAATCCCCATTAAAATTAAACAAGCTGCAAAGATAGAGCGATCAATCGTCCACCACCAATTAGCAATTGGGTCTCTATCTGCGCGCGTAACCATGATATCCGCCTTATCCGTTTTATAAATTGTTTCAAAGTGATATGGTTCCCCGCCTGTTTAACAAACACTTTAAAAAATAAATTACACAAAAAAAGATTCTGGAGTCTTAACGCAAAAATATTTTTTTATAACTGATGCTTTTTTATTGTAACTGCATCACAAAAGAGACAAATGCCTCGCCTCGCATTTCATAATTTTTAAATTGGTCATAACTTGCACAAGCAGGTGACAAAAGAACTGTCACCTCTTTTGCATTACAACCCATTGCGTCAACAGCTGCTTCACGCACCGCATTTTTCAAAGTTAAGCTCATAGAAAAGGGAAAAGCAGATCCAATAGTGCGAGCAAATTCTTCCGCCGCGCTCCCAATCAAATAGGCTTTACGAATTTTAGGAAAAAATTCTCTAAGAGACTCTATTCCTCCCTTTTTCGCCTGTCCCCCAACAATCCAAAAAATATCATTAAAGGTGGAAAGCGCAGGAGCTGTTGCATCTGCATTAGTCGCCTTGCTGTCATTGATAAACAAAACCGCCCCCATTTTACGCACCTGCTGCATACGATGATCCAACCCTTTATAACTTGCTAAATGCTTGTTCACAAAAGGATCGGTTATTTTTAAAGCCTGCAATGTTGCCAATGCCATAAGAGCATTTTGTGCATTATGACTCCCACGTAACACCGCCATAGGAGCAAGATCTGCAAGCATATGACGCTGTCCTTGACGAACAGAAAAAAGCTTGCTTCCATCTGCATAAAAACCATTTTCAACAAAATGATTCTTGGAAATTGCCTCAATTTTCTTCCCCTCATGAAGCAACTGTTGATATAAAACCCGACAATCTTCATCATCAACTGAAATAAAAGCCTGAAAAGCCTGAGCAATCAAATGCCTTTTGGTTTGCACATAACAGGCAAAACTTCCATGTCGATCAATATGATCAGATGTCAAATTCAATAAAAGTCCAATGGTTGGCTGAAGAGAGGGAGTAAGATCAATTTGAAATGATGAACATTCAATCACATAAATACGTTTTTTAACAAATGGCTTAAGCGTCAATATTGCCTTTCCAATATTTCCCCCCATCTGCACATCATAGCCCATTTTTTCCAATAAATGCGCAAGTAAAGATGTTGTGGTTGACTTCCCATTCGTCCCCGTAATCGCAATAAACGGAACATCTTGGTCACAAAAACCATAATGCTGTAAAAAATCATGGCGTGCACGAACAAACAATTCAATATCACCAATAATTTCTATATTTTTTTTTCGTGCCTTTTCAACAACCCAATGCGGTTGAGGATAATTTAAAGGAACTCCAGGCGCGAGAATCAATGCAACAAATTCTGACCAGTCCTCATCGTGGAGATCTCTTATTGGAATATTTTGCCGAAAAGCCATCTGCACGCTTGAAGGACTATCATCCCACGCCACCACTTCTGCACCACCACACATTAATGCTTGTGCCGTTGCTAGTCCAGACTGACCCAATCCAAACAGAGCAACTTTTTGACCTTTATAACACGTAACAGAAATCACATTCTCACCGCAATTTAAGTGTTGAAAGACCTATGAGAGCGAGAACAATCGAAATAATCCAAAAGCGTATCACCACTTGGCTTTCAGTCCAGCCTTTTTTCTCAAAATGATGATGTATCGGTGCCATAAGAAACACGCGTTTTCTTGTTAATTTGAAATAACCAACCTGAATAACGACCGAAAAAGCTTCCACAACAAAAAGTCCACCAATAAGAACCAAAACAATTTCGTGCTTCGTAGCAACCGCAACAGTCCCTAAGAGTCCTCCAAGAGCCAACGATCCAGTATCTCCCATAAAAATAGCTGCAGGTGGTGCATTAAACCATAAAAAACCAAGCCCGGCCCCAACAACAGCTCCCAATAAAACAGCCAATTCACCTGTTCCCGATACATAATGGATTTGGAGATAATCAGCAAAATTCATATTACCAGAAAGATAAGCAATCAGAGCAAAAGATAAGGCTGCAACCATCACAGGAACAATAGCAAGCCCATCGAGTCCATCCGTCAAATTAACCGCATTCCCTGTCGCGACAATGACGAAAGCAGAAAAAGGAATAAAAAACCAGCCCAAATTGATAAGATAATCTTTCAAAAAAGGCAAAGCTAATCCAGATGAGCCAATTTTCAAGATGGCAAAAGCAGCAATTGCCGCAACACAAAACTCCAAGCTTAACCGTGCTTTCCCAGAAAATCCTTTGTCTGTTTGTTTTGTGACCTTAAGATAATCATCATAAAATCCAATAGCCCCAAAAGAAAGCATAACCAATAGCGACACCCAAAAGTAAATATTCGATAAATTACCCCATAAAAATGCCGATATCACAATGCCGATTAAAATCATCAATCCACCCATTGTAGGTGTTCCAGCCTTTTTAAAATGTGTTTGAGGACCATCAGCACGAATCGGTTGCCCTTTTCCTTGCCGCAACTTAAGAGAAGCGATGATGCTAGGTCCAAACAAAAAGACGATAAGCCCCGAAGTAAGCATAGCTGCTATCGTGCGAAAAGTAATATAACGAAAAACATTTACACCCGGAAGCCAATCACTAAACGAAGAAAAAAACAGCATCATGGAACAAAAAAACCTCTTAAAACTATGAAGAAACTGCTTTATAGCGATCAAGCAATGCAGCCACAATATTTGATGAACAAAGGCTATTAGATGATTTAATCATAAGCAGGTCGCCAGGAGAAATTTCTGTCAAAAGAAGCGGTAAAATTTTCTCAATATTTTCGGCATAATGAACCTTAACATAAGCAGATAAATCACTAACTAAAGATTTCATCGCTTCACCAAATAAAAAAACGGGATTAGCACCAGAAAGATATATTGGCTTTATTAAATCAAGATGGAGCTTTTCACTATCCCCCCCTAACTCTAGCATATCCCCTAAAATAGCAATTCGCCGTCCCTCCTTCCCTACTGGTCCTGTAGCAAGAAGCTCAAGAGCAGCACACATAGAAGCAGGATTAGCATTATAGCTTTCATCAATGAGATAAAATTCACCCCCATTTGATAAAGACAATCGATACCGAACACCCCGCCCCTTTTGAGGAGAAAAATGGCTAAAAGAAAGAAAAACAGGCTCTAACTCAACCCCCACAGCATCACAAGCAGCAATAACCCCTAAACTATTTTGCACAATATGGCGCCCAGGAGCACCAATTTGAACCTTCCTATCCCGCCCCCCAATACGCACAATCACAGAAGTACTATCAGTTAGAAGACGTATATCTCGCGCTTGATAATCAGCATCTTTAGTCTCACCAAAGCTTAAGATCTTTTTTACACCGCATTGCTTTGCTTTTTGAACGAGATAAGAAAAAAAACCACTATCCGCATTTAAAATGGCGACACCTTCTTCCTCTAATCCTTCAAAAATTTCAGCTTTTGCCTCAGCTATTTCTTCAAGACTTTTGAAAAAATCCATATGTGCCGCAGAAATATGCGTAATAAGAACAACATGTGGACGAACCAAATTTACCAGAGGGCGAATTTCATTTTTATGATTCATACCAATCTCAAAAATTCCATAATCACACTCTGCTGGCATTCGTGCTAAGGTAAGCGGCACTCCCCAGTGATTATTCAAAGAAGCAAAATTAGCATGAACATTTCCAACAGTTGCAAGTACGTGTTTCAAAGCTTCTTTTGTTGTTGTTTTTCCCACCGATCCTGTTATCGCAATAATCTTAGCTCTTGAACGTTTGCGTGCAGCTTGTGCAAGTTGTTCTAAGGCTTTCAAAACATCAGGAACGACAATGAGTGGAGCCGATATTTTTTTCATATCCCTCAAACGGTGTTCCGCAACGATAAGAACGCCTGCACCTCGTTCATAAGCTTGCGCAGCAAAATCATGACCATCAAGATGATGCCCTTTAATGCAGAAAAAAACATCCCCTTCCGCAAGAGTACGGCTATCAATGGAAACCCCAGAAAAAGTTTCTGGCAGGCTTCCCATTACAACACCATTAATTGCAGCAACAAGTGCTTTCTTATCCCATAAAGCTGTCATTTCTTTCGGTCCTCTAAAGCTTCTATCGCTTTCAGACGATCTGAAAAAGGATAAGTTGTCTGCCCTATAATTTGGCCATTCTCATGACCTTTTCCAGCAATGATGAGTGTATCACCAGCTTTCAAAAGCTTCACCGCGTAAGAAATAGCTTCACCACGATCTGCTATCTCTATTGCTGTTGGCACCGCCTGTAAAATATCTTTACGTATTTTTTCTGGTATTTCTGTTCGAGGATTATCATCCGTTACAATAACAATATCCGCTCTATCCGCTGCAATTTTTCCCATCAATGGTCTTTTTCCTTGATCACGATCCCCTCCACAACCAAAAACAACAACCAAACGCCCTTGTGTAAAGGGACGAACAGAAAGTAAAACCTGCTCCAAAGCTTCTGGTTTATGCGCATAATCAATATAAACAAGCGCATTATTTTCTGTCTTTCCCACAAACTCTAACCGCCCAGGTGCTCCCTGCAAAGTTTCAAGCGCAGGAAAAACCTTACGAGGTGAAACGCCCGTTGCAATGGCTAACCCTGCTGCCATAAGCGCATTGGCTACCTGAAAATCTCCAGCTAAAGGCAAATCAAATGTATAAATATTGTTTTCCACACGACACTCAATACACTGTTTGGAGCGTTGATGTTCGACACGATTAATCGTGATAAATTGCCCCTTACGACCGATTGTCAAGACACGGCGGCGCGCTTGTGTAACAACATCAATAACCTTTTGTGAATAGACATCATCAGCAAAAATCAAAGCAGGAGCAGATACAGGCAAAAGTGTATCAAACAACCTCATTTTAGCCCGCAAATAATCCTCTACCCCCGTGTGATAATCCATGTGATCTCGCCCTAAATTGGTAAAGGCACCAACCGTTAAACGGACTCCATCAAGCCGTCCTTGATCAAGCCCATGCGAAGAAGCTTCAAGAGCTGCATGTGTCACACCTTCATGAGAAATTTCACAAAGAAGACGGTGCAAGACGACCGGATCAGGTGTCGTAAGAGAACCATAAACATTCCGTTTAGGAGAAACAACACCAACCGTTCCTATACTCGCAGCACAAAATCCAGCATAAGTCCAAATTTGCCGAAGAAAAGAGACAACAGATGTTTTACCACTTGTACCAGTCACAGCAACGACCGTTTCAGGCTGAGAACCGTAAAAACGTGCAGCTGCCAACGCTAAACTATGACGAACATTAAAAACACGTAAAATGGGAACAGATAAATCCTCAAGAACAGCATGACAGTCTGTAACGATTGCTCGTGCGCCACGCTTTATCGCATCATCTATATAGTGTCTTCCATCACTTTTTTTCCCTTGAACAGCGACAAAAACATAGCCCGGCAAAACTTGCCGAGAATCCACACTTATTCCTGTTATTTCTATTGAAGAAAGACTTTCATCTTCAACACATTCTGTAAAAACTGTTCCCAACAACATGATAACGCACCTTTATATTCATTTTACCGTTGTTTAACGAAACTTGAATAGTTCTTTTGACTTAAAAGAGGCTCATATTCTTTTTTAAAATCTGGTTTTACACCAAGAAAACTAGCCGTACGACGAACAATATTAGCAAGCATTGGTCCAGCATTCATCGCCGCTGTTGCTGACTGTTTTCCTTCTTCTGGCTTTGGTTCATCAATAATTGTTAAAACAACATAAGCAGGATCATCAATAGGAAAAGCAGCAAGAAAACTATTGAAATTTTTTGTTTTAGAATATTTTCCATTTTCAACTTTCTCAGCTGTTCCTGTCTTACCACCTACACGATAACCTTCTACTTTTGCATTACGTCCAGACCCAATCTCACTATTTAATTGATAAAGGTAACGCATATTTTGACTTGTTTTGGCCTGCAAAACCTGTTTTGCATGGTGCAAAGTTTGTTCTTTTGTCCGTTTTAAAAATGTCGGTGAAATTAACCAACCACCATTCATTAAAGCAGCAGCCCCAACAGCTGTTTGCAAGGGAGTTGTTGCCATACCATGCCCAAAAGCAATCGTCATAGATTGGATATCTTTCCAATGATGCGGCACAATAGGATGAGCAACTTCAGGCAACTCTGTTGCGAGTCGATCCAGTAGCCCAAGTTTTTGCAAAAAATCACGATGTTTATCAATCCCTATCGCCAATGCCTCTTTAGCAGAACCAATATTGGAAGAATAAACAAAAACTTCCCATAACGTTAAGGGACGATTTTTTCCGTGAAAATCATGAATAGTATAGCCACTACTTGCTTTTATGGGCTTTGAAGCATCAATAATACTGTTTAAATGAAAAATATTGGAATCAAGTGCCATGGCGGTCGTAAAACTTTTAATAATCGACCCCATTTCAAATGTTCCAGCCGTCATCCGATTTAAACGATCACTTTTTAAAGCTTCAATAGGATTTCCAGGATCAAAATCTGGTAGAGATGCCAACGCCAAAACTTCCCCCGTATGTATATTTAAAATAACAGCTCCTGCAGCCTTTGCCTTATAACGTTTCATAGCCTGAATAAGTTCATCATGAACAATTGCCTGAAGTCGCACGTCAATCGAAAGCTGAACTTGTTTTAATGATTCTTCCACGGCAAGACCAGCGGCACGCAGAGCACTCAAACCCGCATCATCAATATATTTTTCCATACCTGCAATGCCTTGATTATCAACATTCACCATACCGAGAATATGGGAAGTTACAGGTCCTTCAGGATAAAAACGACGAATTTCAGTGCGAAAACCAATTCCTGGAATACCAAGAGCCATAATTTGCGCCTTCTGCATTGGCGTTAACCCACGCTGTATCCAAGAAAAACCAGATTTTCTTTTTAAACGCTTATAAGTTTCCTGCCAATTAAGATCAGACAAAACTGTTGAGAGCAATTCAATGGTTTCATCCACATCAATAATACGTTGTGGCTCAGCAAAAAGTGAATAAGTTTTAATATCTGTTGCCAATAAACGACCATTACGATCAACAATATCAGGCCGCGCCGTCAGTTGAAGAACTCCTGGCCCTTTTGCTTCTTCAATCTGTCCACCTTCCAACCCATAAGAAATAAGGCAAGCCCCCATGATGCCATATAAAACTAAAAAGCAGAACAACGAAAAAAGCAAACGTGGACGACTAGAATATGGACGATGAACAGAAACATTATGATTATTCAACGAATTCTTAAAGTGCTTTTTCTTCTGTAAGAATAAAAAAGTCGACTTCATCACTGCACGCCTTTTTGGACAACACCATTCATCTGAGAATCCCGACGATTTGCCAAAATATCTTGATTATCTTCCAAAATATTTTGTTTAATCAATTCTTCAATTGGATCATGTACCCGTACCGGAATGTCTTTCAATTCTACGATTTGATGCGGCTGTATAACTTCTAATCCAAGTTCTTTTTGATAACGTTTCGCAAGTTTTTGCATGCGCGAAGGCTTGATCATCACAGCCCACTCAGCATGAAGCAAACTCACCGTATTTTTTGCTGCAGCAATTTCATGCTCAAGATGACGAACTTCGTTCATTC
Organism: Bartonella sp. AP58NXGY; assembly: GCF_042195785.1. Taxonomy (NCBI): domain Bacteria; kingdom Pseudomonadati; phylum Pseudomonadota; class Alphaproteobacteria; order Hyphomicrobiales; family Bartonellaceae; genus Bartonella; species Bartonella sp. AP58NXGY. The sequence goes on from NZ_JBHIOY010000007.1 coordinate 65,868, forward strand.
GTTTTTGAACATCATATTTTACTTTATAAGTAAGACCTGCCATACAAATCATAATCATCACTAAAATCATATCAAATGTACGAAAAACTGTCATTTCTTGCCGCCTTCAAAACTGGCAATCTCTGCTAAACCAAGTAATTTCATATCTTCTGCAAGAGCCTCTGCTTCAGTCCGTACACCAATACGCAACCGCGCAGAACGTGAACGAGGGTTTTTTTGTAACTCCTCTTTAGTTGCCGTTATCCCACCTTTAAACAAAGGAAAAAATGTTGCTGGAGCAGCCTTTATTTCAGGCAAATAGCGTGATCTCATACGCTCTCCAGAACGAGCCGAAAAAAATCTTTTGACCATACGATCTTCAAGAGAATGAAAACTGACAACCCCCAAACGGCCTCCAGCTTTTAAAACGCGTTCAGCAGCAAATAAACCACGCGCCAATTCACCAATTTCATCATTAACATAGATACGAAGAGCCTGAAATACACGTGTTGCAGGATGAATACGATCTCCCGGCTTACGCCCTACCAACGCTTCAATAGCATACGCCAAATCACCCGTACGCAAAAAAGGCTGAACAACACGACGCTTCTCAATCATCCGTGCAATTCGTCCCGCATAACGCTCTTCTCCTAATACCTTAAAAATACGCGCTAAATCCCTTGCCTTTAAATGATTGACAACATCACTGGCTGTAAAACCAGTCTGAGCCATTCGCATATCCAATGGACCATCTTTTTGAAAAGAAAAGCCTCTTTCTGCTTCATCAAGCTGCATTGAAGAGACACCAATATCCAAAATAACTGCATCCACCTTCTCTTCAACGACACGGTCGAGCTGTGAAAATGCCATATGGACCAAACGAAGGCGTGGAAAAAATTCATCAACAAGCGATTGTCCCGCGCTGATAGCATGAGGATCACGATCAAGAGCAATCACCTGTGCCCCTGCCTTTAACAAAGCGCGCGTGTAACCACCAGCACCAAAGGTGCCATCAATTATTTTTGCTCCAACCAATGGCGTAAGCCCAGCCAAAACTGGCTGCAACAACACTGGAATATGGCGTTCAGCTCTTTGATCCTGCTTTATCAAAATAATCCGTCTTGAAGTTATACTGTCTCAAATCAACAGCTCTCTCATAGCAACTGACCTTAGAATAACCTAGTCTTCAACTTTCATACTAATCACAATGAACGAAAAAACTAAAGTTATCCCAAAACAGATCCTAACGCATTATACTTAAAGAAATGTTATAATTTTTTAAAACACTCTTTGCTCAAGTGTCCATTCCAAACATACCGACTCCATGAAAGTCTATATGTAATCGATCTTATAAAATATCGCGTATTATCATGAAATATCAGTCGGCCTATAAGCCGGGTTCTGTAGAGTAAAGCTTACACTTTACATGGCAACCATTCATCTGGGACGGATGTTACCATCCGCCTCGTGCAACCTACCCGAATGACTCGCCCGGAAATCGGCTGCAAATTAATTGCACGTCATTTCTATTTGGTCTTGCTCCCGGTGGGGTTTACCTTGCCACATTCATTACTGAATGCGCGGTGGGCTCTTACTCCACCCTTTCACCCTTACCTATAAAAATAGGCGGTTTACTTTCTGTGGCACTTTCCCTAGGGTCACCCCCGCCGGGTGTTACCCGGCACCGTCTTTCCATGGAGCCCGGACTTTCCTCACCTGCCGCCTTTCAGCATTGGACAAGCGCGGCTGCCCAGCCGACTGACATACTAATTTATAAAACATTTTTTACTCAGTGAAAATAGCATCTTAAAATATTTTATGACAAACTTCGCTCAAAAGATGTTTTTATTTTAATGAAGCCAGATAAGTTTTTACTTTTGCGCAATATTTTGCTGAAATGGAATTCATTTTTTTTGCCGCATGTCCTGCATTATATTTCAGGATTGTACCACACGTACTTCCACCACTGAGTTTATAGGCCCGTGCCAAATAACGCATACCATATTCAAGATTGGTCGCAGGATCGTACAAATCCTGTACAGAACCACTAAAGCCCAACCCTCGTGCCGTAGAGGGTTTAATTTGCATCAAACCTATTTCGCCAGCCGCCCCCTTTATACCTGCCTTATAATTACTTTCAATTTTCACAACAGCATGTGCTAAATTAACCGGAATATTATACTTATTTGCAAATTTCTGAATAAGAAACTCATAAGGACGATTAGAAATCTGAGAAGCAACACTCCCTAAGCCTTCTTTTGCTTCTGCAACATTTAAAACACTATGAGCCCAACTTATATCAAATACAAAAAATACAGCACACGCTGTATTTAACAAAATTTTCAAAAATTGCATTTTCTTTCTCTCACTCAAAAATTCTCAAATTCTAACCGCAAATAATTTTCGAATGCATTGTACAAAAAAAGAAAGCAAAAGAACGGCTTGAAAAGGGAAATATTAAGACAATTTCAAGATAAAGTTCTGTATAAAAAGAAAAACTCTTTATACAAAAATTATAGACTTCTCTATATCATCAAATAAAAAAATTAAAAGCCTATAATTAAACTTATATCATATTAACTAAAGTGATATATTCTATCAAGTTCTGCTATATCTATTGTATCACTCAATTTTTATATTACAAAATAGCACTTTAAAAAGATATGATATTTTTTACATACGATGATCAAATTTTTTATTGAGATCAATTCCACAAAGCAATAGAGACGAGAACATCTTTACCAAAGATCCTCGATATCGCAAAAGTTTCACAAAAGTAAAACCCGTTATTTATGCTTCTTGCTAACCAATAAACACGCGCAGCATTCTTTATGGCCCCAATAAACCATTGACTAAAATCAACCCCTACCTCCATCGTTGTGCATAAGGAGTTCATAGAGATACAAAAACCATCATACGCTATTTACCAATTCAAAATATTGCGCAAACTCTTTGAGAATTTTCTATCTGCTCATATCAAATAAAAAAAATAACTAGTATCTAAAATGCGCTTAACGTGTTTTATTATAGCAATCTCTGCCTTTGCTTTTCTACAAATGAGTGCCCTCAGCTTATCCTCACCCTTTATGCAAAATACTGTATTGATTTAAGCTGTTTTTTATTGCTTTTGTCATTGTAACAATGAATAATGCAGTCAGCCTAACCAATGCCCTTGATGGACTTGCTATCGCTCCTGTAATAATTGCAACATTATCTTATACTCTGATTTTTTACCTTTGTAGGAAGATAAATTTTGCTGATTATCTTACAAATTTATTATCTTCCTACACACTTTTCAAAACCTCACGAAAAGCTCTCTCCCCCTTAAAATCAAATCCAAAAGCACAATTTTAAAAATAGCTAAAAATAAGCATTAGCAATAGAAGGACGAGAAATCGCTTTTGAGAGAGCCATAGCAACAGTTTCACCAAATTTGTGAGCCTCTTCACGTCTCTGACCATTTTCACAAGCAAATGAAACCGCCTCGCGACGCACTTGCTCAATAAACAGCTCTTGCTGCCCTCAATAAACAGCTCTTGCTGCCGAGGACTCATTTTAGAAAGGCGCACGATAATATCCGGAAAAGCCATTGCCCATCTCTCTAGCAACACCTCCTCTGTTACCTCAACTTGCTGAGAAGAAGAAGTGTAACCGGAAAAAAACTGATAAACAACAACACTGCGAGAAGCAAAAATGCTAACGCCAAAAATAAGAAATATAAACAAAATAAAAGCAATACGACCGGATAAAAATCCCATCATCTCTTACTTAAAGATTACAGAATACAAATACAGGCTCCTTCCATAGCATTCAATGATAACTCAATTAAAAAATCCTAATCATTGAAAATAAACGCAATAACACTAACCAATAAACAACCGCTACCCGCCTATGTACTGAGAGACACTATAGATGAAACAATAACATATCTTATGCCTTTTACCCCCTGATAACATCTTATCAAACTCTAACAACAACTACAAAAAACCTGACTGAGGAAATCCTCAGCCAGGCCAGACAATCTAGGGGATCCACGCGGGGGGGGGGAGGAGGTTCCCCGATTGTCCTCTCACATCAACCACTAAGATAGCTGATGTAATATCCTTGCTATGGAATAAAATGCTTTAAACAACAAGAAATTCTTATCATCTTCTACGCAAAAAAGCATAAAAGAATTATAAATTATTTAAAAACGACAATATTTAGGCAAAAAAAATTTAAATTGACCCAATTTGAAGCAATTTTATTCCAAAAAAACATCAATCAGAATCTACGACTACTGTAATTTTTATAATAATTTTTTTCATAACTCTGATGATCATCATTAAAAAACAAGCAATTTGTATATATTCACCCTATAAAAAGCAAAGTCCATACAAGCAGAATCACTTGTCCAACTGCGATCACCACAAAAAGAAAAACGTAGACTTTTAAAACTGATACAATAACAGCAAAAAATATCTGCTTAAAAGAAGATATGGATTGTTTAAATAAAGACAATAAATTAGCTAAACCAAATCTTATCTATCTTCATAAAAAATTCTACAAACGATCCTTAAAAATATTGTCAAACTCCTTACGCAACAACATCAATGAAAATTTAAACAGCTGCTTTTACGAAAAAATAAGAATGCTAAAGGTATTTTTTCGAATCATACCCTATGATCATTCCAAATAGCGATAAATTATTTTTCACTAGCCAACAGACTCCAACGCATTTTAACATAACAAATAAAGATCCGTGCAAACATTTTCTTTTAATTTCTATCACTTAAACTAATCCGTAAAAGAATAAACACAGCAGTTTTTATGCTCAAAAATTGTTACACTCTGTTTTTTTAACGTAAATAATCCATTGATTTACAATCATAACGCATCATTTTACAACTTACTTGAGAGATCTGAATAGCGTAAGGTCCTCTTATTTCAAATCTTCTTATATTGAATCAATAAAAAGCATTCATTTGCATATCACAAGCCAAAAGAGGCATGTGAATACCACTAAAAGGTGTAAATACCTCCGATGAGCCATTTGAAAATAAGATCTGCAGCAACATGAGAAACTGGAAAACAAAATGGTAAAGCCAGCTTACAACTTTTACTTAAACTAAAAATGGTAGTACTCTATGAATTTTATACTATATTCTCCATGAGCTGCATCTAAAATAAACGCAAAAACATAAAAAGAAAGAAGAAAACCACTTTTAGCAAGAAAAATGGACTTATTTAATACTCCTCATTGCTTCTAATGATAAAGATACGCGAAGCTATGCCATGATATCACTCTTTTCTTTACATATCCTCTGCAGAAGCTATCTCAATTTGACTTTATGAAGATAACATAAAGAATCTGCACAAGTACCGTCCGAATTCATCAAGCCAAATGTATATGATAATTATCATTTGCAAAATATTTTATAAAATCCGGAATATCACTCCAATCCATTGCTGGTCTATAAGTGTTTTCATAGCCGTGTTTGCTGAATTTTTTCTGTTACTTATCATCAATATCAACGCTTAGCGCATCAGCCACATTTGAAATAAAAATTAAGACGAACGCCCCCTGCGAACAGTTCCAGCTTTTATATACCCAATGAGAGTAAAAAATATTTATGCCTGTTTAAGGAATTGTTAAACAAGGAAAACCATCATTCATTTGGGAAAAAATATAAAAACCTAAAGACAGAACCTGTTGCTATCTTTATTCTTCCTTTCATTTTGTTTTACGACTTTCAAAAATACTCATAATGCTGTATTTCAAATAATGAAAATTGTGCATTGTCTTATGCTATTTTCGTTCTTTTTAGCATCTTTTTGCATCCCTCACAAAAAAACTCTAAGATACTTCTCGTCTAAGAACCTGCTTTAAAGAGACATTTTACCCTGTTTCACACGCTCTCTTTGTGCCATTAAAGATACAACTTAAGCCCTATTGGTCATCATCATCTTTGACTTTATGAAGATACGAATTATCACTCCATTATAATACAGTGACTCTTACATTTAAAAAAGTGCATGAGAGATGTACTTCCTTTGCCAAACGGTGTTATTTACACAAAAACCTGCTCTTGTAACATACAAATAAACGCTTTTAGATTCTAAAAACAAAAGATTTGAAATGAAAAAATATTCTTGTATTTGAACTTTTTATTGAAGTTTTAAAAGAATATATTATCGTTTAAAATCAATATATTGGCTAATAAAACGAAGATGATATCAGGACACCTTAAATAATGATCCTCATAAGCTTAACTCTATAGCAAGTGCTTTCATTATACAACCTACACCCCCTTATAAAACACCAATACTCTTACGTAAAAACATACTATAAATGCAAAAAATAATCCCTCTTCAATGATTAAAGAAAGTTTTATCTCTGCGCTATCTTTTGAGAAAAATCAGAGAATAAAGTACGTTAACAAACACGATTTATGCAAACTCGACTTGTTTATCTTTGATATCATCAACCAATAAACGCGGATCACGAGCAAGCCAAAGTGTAACCATGCCCTCCTTACTATTTTCATTTTGTATAGGAGTAAGACAAACTGTTTGCTCTAGCATAAGTCCGGCATTTTTTAGCCACTTTTCTATTTGTAAAGCCGAAAATCCAAGACGCATATGTGCTTGATCAAAATGTGAAGAATCAGCTTTATGATAACCAAAATCCACAATCAATAAACGCCCATGAGGACGCAAAACACTTGATATCTCATGAAGAAACATTTCAGGATTTTCAAGAAAATGTAAAACCCAATGAAGAATAACTAAATCAAAAGTTGTATCTCCAACAGACAAGTGAAAAACATCGCTATCAAGCACAACTTCAACCGCATGCGTATAAAGATTAGAAAACAATTTTAAGATAGAATCTCCACCTCTTCCAATATTCAGCATCGTCTGAAATGGTTTATCGCCAATAATTTCAAGTAAAGCGTTTTCTACACCATGATCTGCCATATAGGATGACCGTAATACATCCCATTGCAACGCATTTTGTAAGAAATGCTTCTTCCTCGTTTTTTGACGCTGCTTTTTAACATCCTTCAAACGTTCTAAATCATGCGTTAACAGCACATCATTCTTTGGCAAAGCCGAAAGAATACCCATCATAATGTCTTTACCCAAAAAATCATGACAAAGCTTAAAATAAAGGCTATGCCCCTTCTGATAACGCTCAATCAATCGTGCTTCGTACAATAAACGTAAATATCGTGATATACATGCTTGCGACTGATCAAGAATAAAAATAAAATCAGGGATTGTTAAATCTTCATGATGTAAGAGCCTAAGAACACGTAAATGGCTTACTTCTGCGACCGCTTTCAGCAGCTCAGTCATTGCATCTAAACTTGCACTTTTTTTCATAATTATCCCCCTAAACATTTCTATAAACATTTGTTTATAGGAAAAAAAGTCAAGCATACAACGCATATTCTCATCTATTTTGTTCTCTCTATTTTATCATACTATGAAAAAAATAGGCTAATGTAAAAAACGAACAGATCTTATCCATCTGTCTCTCCCTATAATGATAGTAAATTGATTTATAATAATAATTCATTTATTTTTAACTTGAATAAAAAAATGGAATACCGTAAATTTTTCTCATTTCAAATCTATTCATGATAAATCAATCCAAATCATTCTCTTACAGCTCATAAACGGAGGGGACATATAGATAAAAATACCTTTTATGCCCACCTCAAAACAAGAACTGCATACCATCGAGAAAAAATAAATAACATGATAGTGCCAGCTTGCATCTTTATTAAGTAAAGACGATAATGCTCAATGACCAGAGCATTTGTAGAAATAGTGCTATACTCTTCATCCCCTCCTTTTCATTGCAATTTTACAAGCAATAACCGGTTATATATCATGAGTAGAATAACCTTATTTAGGTCATGGTTTCATAAAAGAATCTCTACTCTTTTTAATGAATAAAAACTCCCACGACGTCACATACTTTGTGTATGAACGAACCAGTATAAAAAGACACTATTTTCTCAACAAAGTTTCAATAAAATAAGAGATTCTAGCGTGTAAGAGGTTTATAATTAACATGCTTAAGATTAAGAGATTCTGCACCAAGGCGACGAACTTTATCAGCCTCATATTCAGCAAAATTACCTTCAAACCATTCCACATGTCCATCACCTTCAAAGGCTAAAATATGCGTTGCCAATCGATCAAGAAACATACGATCATGCGATATGATAACGGCACAACCAGCGAAATTTTCCAATGCATCTTCCAATGCCCCCAAAGTTTCAGTATCAAGATCATTTGTCGGCTCATCCAGAAGAAGCACATTCCCCCCCTCTTTTAGAAGTTTCGCCAAATGCACGCGATTGCGCTGCCCTCCTGATAAATTTGCCACCTTCTGCTGCTGATCTGCCCCCTTGAAATTAAAAGCCCCACAATAAGCGCGGCTATTCATCTCATATTTACCTAATTTAATAATGTCATTTCCACCAGAAATTTCCTCCCAAACAGTTTTATTACCGTCCAAGGAATCGCGACTCTGATCCACATAACTCATGTGGACTGTTTCACCAATACGTATTTGACCTGAATTAGGCTGTTCCTGTCCCGTCAACATTTTAAACAAGGTAGACTTTCCCATCCCATTGGCTCCAATAACACCGACAATGCCACCCGCAGGAAGTTTAAAAGAAAGAGAATCAATCAATACACGTGCATCATAAGCTTTAGAGAGATTATCAACTTCAATAACAACCTGTCCTAACCTTTCTCCAATAGGAATAATGATTTGCGCCTCTCCAGGACGGCGCTCACGTGCCGCCTGAACCAACTCATCATAAGCTTTAATCCGAGCTTTTGACTTTGCTTGTCGTCCTTTTGGACTAGAAGCAATCCATTCTTGTTCACGGGATAACGCACGTTGACGCGCAGCCTCTTCACGACCTTCTTGAGCCAAACGCTTGGCTTTAGCCCCCAAATAAGCAGAATAGTTCCCCTCATAAGGAATACCTCTACCACGATCTAACTCTAAAATCCAACCTGTGACATTATCGAGAAAATAACGATCATGGGTTATCAAAAGCACGGCTCCAGGATATTCACGCAGATGCCTTTCAAGCCAAGCCGTCGTTTCAGCATCTAAATGGTTTGTCGGTTCATCCAAAAGTAACAAATCAGGTTTTGACAAAAGTAATTTACAAAGCGCAACACGCCGCTTCTCACCACCAGAAAGTTTTGTGACATCCCCATTGGCTGGCGGACATCCAAGAGCAGCCATAGCCATTTCCACTTGACTTTCTAAATCCCAAAGATTCTGACTATCAATAATATCCTGAAGCTGTGCACTTTCATCAGCCGTTTCTTCGCTATAATTCATCATCAATTCGTTATAACGCTCAAGAATTGCCTGTTTATCTGCAACACCTTCCATCACATTGCCGCGCACATCTTTGCTTGCATCAAGCAAAGGCTCTTGTGGTAGATAGCCACAGCGCGCTCCTTCACAAAGCCATGCTTCTCCTGTATATTCCTTATCTAGCCCAGCCATAATACGTAAAATCGTTGATTTACCAGCACCATTTGGCCCTAAAATACCGATCTTCGCATCTGGATAGAAAGACAAATGAATATTTTCTAAAATTTTTTTATTGCCGTAAGACTTGTTGAGCCCAGCCATATGATAGATAAATTGACGTGCCATAAATTTCTCTTTATATTGCGCGATATTAAAGATTAGGGTTTGAAAAAATTGCTTTCGCTTTTTGAAACTGTACAGTAAATAGTGCTTACACCGTATCAAAAGCTTTTCGCTTTATATTGGTACATTTTTTCTAATCTCACAAGCCCCAGTATGGTTCTGAATGCAAAAAAACATCGCCTCAAAAAGCAAAAAGCAAATCTTTTTAGCTGTCCCTGAAACATGTTATCAAACATTGCCCATCTTTTCCATACCAGATATAACCTTGTATTTTTATCGTATTAAACCAACTTATCAATGTGATAGGATACCAGAAAGAAAAGCAATTCTCTACGCGCCTTCTTTTTTTGCCTTATGGGCTTTATATTACGCCGTAAAAAATCCTTCCCTTTTTTCATCGATTTTTTGTTACGGGAAACAATGGACTTCACCCCTTGCCTTGATGTGGCTTAAATTACGTTTACAAAATGACTGCCGCCTTATGGGATCTGACGTCCCAAGCCCAATGATCATGAAGGCGTTGCATCAATACGTAGCAACAAATGACTACAGTGCACTTCCCATTGGTACGTGGTTACAATTCGTAAAAAACTATAAAACAAATTGTAAAAACTTATCCATTCCCCTCTTTTGGCTTGATAACTGTAAAAATAGTATCAATATTCAGCAACTCATTTCAAAACTTCAAGGCGAAATATAGCTTTTTAAAAATACGATAAAAGCGCGTCTCCTATGAGGAATATATTTATGGAAAAAAAAGCCTTAATCGTCATTGATGTTCAAAATGACTTCTTACTTGGTGGAGCACTTGCAGTACCACAAGGTGATACTATTTTACCCGCCATCAATAATCTCATAAATCATTTTGATCACGTTATCTTAACCCAAGACTGGCATCCCAAAAACCATTGCAGCTTTGCTTCCTGCTATCCTGAAAAAAAAACCTATGATACAGTCACTCTTGACTATGGTCCTCAAATACTTTGGCCTGATCATTGTATACAAGGAACACAAGGAGCAGAGTTTCATACATCTCTTAGAGTGGAAAAGGCACAACTTATCCTTAGAAAAGGCTATAATCCAAAAATGGATAGTTATTCTGCCTTTCTTGAAAATGATCAAAAAACACCAACAGGTTTACATGTTTATCTCAAAGAGCATGGTTTTACCAAGCTCATTATGTGTGGCTTAGCAACTGATTTTTGTGTCGGTTTCTCTGCTCTTCACGCCATACAATACGGTTTTAAAGTCAGTGTTTCATTAAATGCTTGTGCTGGTATTGATGTAAACGGATCACTAAACACTATGCTTAAAACTATGAACGAAGCAGGAATAGAACTGTTAATGCTCTCCTAAAATATTCTTTTCTCATCTCCCATTATAACATTCTGATTTATAATGAATAAATTTTTTTACCTATTTAAGAAAGGAACCAAAATATCGTAAAATTCTCTCATTTCAACCCTATTTCAACACCATTCTCTTAAAACATCACAAATAGGATTGATGTATGAATAAAAGTCTTGCAAAAAAACAGCCAAAATGCTTCTTATGAACCATTAAATGAAAAAGCTGTTATAATACTGAAAGCTGGTAAAAAGTATAGCGTAAACTTGCACCTTATATTGAAGTCAAAAAGCCTCTATACGTCAAAAGTTATCCAAAAGATTATACATTATTTCCCTCATGGAGGGAAATCGCGCAATAGTGTCAACTTCAAAACAAAAACATCAATAAGCAATAACATGGCATTTTTTGCATAAAAAGCCTCTCTCTATTCAAAGACATGCGATAAACAAAAGCGTGAGAAAACACGAATTTTTCATTACTTAGACACGCCCTGTTTATCCAATTGACAACGCTTAAAACGAATCGAAGAATACAATGCCATTCCAATAATACAGACTCCCACAAGTCCTGTTAATACTTCAGGAACCGATATAATCGTTTGCAGATACATAATTACGGCAAGAACTAAAATTGCATAAAAAGCACCATGCTCCAAATAACAATAATGCAACAATGTTCTTGATTCAACCAACATAATCGTCATAGAACGAACGTAAAATGCACCGATACCAAGACCAATGGCGATAATAAAAAGATTGTGTGAAAAAGCAAAAGCACCAACCACACCATCGAAAGAAAAACTAGCATCAAGAACTTCTAAATAAAGAAACGCTCCCACTCCCCCTTGTGTCACTGTCGTTAAAGTCTTTTTAGGAGTATCCAAGAGATGACCGATAGCTTCAACACCCACAAAGGTCAAAAGTCCATAAAGAGCCGCCAATAAAAAAGTTACTTTATCTTCTGCGTCAACATATCCTGAAACAAATAATATCAAAATCAAAACAATTGCAACATCAATCCCTGTAATCGCCCCCAATTTTTGAGCCGGTCTCTCTATAACATTAAGCCAATGCACTTCTTTTTCAGAATCAAAAAAATATTTTAAGCCAACCATCATAAGGAAAGTTGCTCCAAAAGCGGCAATCCCCATATGCGCATCGGTTAAGACTTCAGCATATCGATGTGGTTCCCATATCGCTAATTTGACTGCCGCAATGGGATTAATCCCAACAGCAACAACAACTACCAATAACGGAAAAACAATCCGCATCCCAAATACAGCTATCAAAATGCCCCATATAAGAAAACGGCGACGCCATAACGGATCCATTCTACCAAGAATACGCGCATTGATAATAGAATTATCAAAAGATAAAGAAATTTCCAAAATCCCTAAAACACAGCAAATAAAAAAATATTTAAGAAAACCAGTAATGCTTCCCGTTTCGAACCAACCAATAGCCCCTCCTAAAAAAATACCAATAATCGTGAAAAAAAAAGCACACCCAAAATAGCGTAATAGGGCCATGATCATTCCTCAAAGTTTATTTTCTAATTCAACTACAGCATACACAGTATAAATCCAAAGCTTGCATCTCTTTAAAATTGCATTTATTAATGCAGAGGTGTATAGAATATATATGGTAAAGTTACATGAGAATTTTCTCAAAAAAACAAGAGACAGAATGCAGTAAACACAAAATTTTGTTTTGAAATGAATATTAGTCCTCAATACAATAAATTAAAAATAAAAAAATAAAGAGAAATTAAAACTATAATATTGACATTACATCATAGAATATTAATACATAGTGTGCTTTTATTAATCAAAATTTATACCATGATGATTTACTGAGGGAGATAATTCGTGGCACGTCCTGAAACTGAATCAAAAACTATATTTGGAAAACGTTTACGTTATGTACGTCTTGCTTTAGGTGATCCATCACGTGAAACCTTAGCGAAAAGTTTTAGCATGACAAAAAATTCCATTGCTTTTTACGAGCGTGGAGAGAGAGAACCCAATCTTAGTGTTTTACAAACATATCGCACGTTGTATGGTGTCAATATTAATTGGCTTTTAACTGGACAAGGAAAAATGTTTGATGCCGAATACACAAAGGGTGATTTTGACTGGAATTATTTTATTAAAAAAATTGAAGGGCTTGAAGAAACAATTGCCAATAATGATCATAATGAAAAACTAAATCGAGAGAAAATCGATAGCTCTTATGAAAAATTGCAGCAATATTTATCAAAGCAAGGTATATCAAATGGACTACCCCCTAAAACGGCAATCTCTTTGATTGATATGAAAGCCAAAATGGCCAATTCTTATACTCTTAGTTTATTTATTGATTTACTCATTCGCAGCGTATCCCAAAAAGAGGTTATAGCAAACCAATAAACGTCTACTTTAAAAGAGAAAAAAGAAACGACTAAGCTCTACCAGTGTGGAGAACAGTTTTTTATTGTGTCCATGCTGGTGAAATTTTGTATTCTCTATAAACTTTGTTTCTGTAATGATAGTAAAAATATTTGCATTATAAATGAATGTATAGTGTTATTAAATTAAAAAAAATAATTTTATAGTATAAAATTCTCATTCATATCTTATTGACAAGAAATTTTTTCTTGTTAAAAGAATAATAGCTCTCATAGAAGATTTTTTAGGTCAGAAAATTTAAGGGGCATATATTGACGACTTCCTATAGAGACATAGATTAATGTTCATAAACGGATTAGTTGAGTATTTATCCTGAAAATTATCAGCTATTTTATGAGGTGGGAAGCATGTATTTTGAAGTGTTTCAAGGAGTTCACAATCAATGGTACTGGCGTTTAATATCGGGAGATGCACAAAAAATTGCTTTTTCAAGTAAAGGTTATCCAACAAAACAAGATATTCTTATGAATATTGAACAAATCAAAGAAATTACGCATAAGGCTCTTATCAGAGAATTACAGTCCTGACATTCTTTACCATTAAGATAAGCGTTTATTTTATATAATGGGGTTTTGAGTTATTTTGGTGATGAATGAAAAGTAACTGATTTTATCTCAATGAAAGAAAGCTTTTGTCTTATTTTTAACACGCGCAAATAACAGTTAAATTTTTGCAGGTTGTATGTTTGTTTTCAAACATAATTAGATCTTTATAGCATCTATCAAGAGCCCCCCTCAAATTTTGTATTTTTCATAAAAAGCAAATGCACATGAAGATAAGATAAATCATAAATTAGGAATATGATTGCTCTCGCAGAGATCAATATCTTTTACGTTCATCTTCCTATTCTGTATCCGATAAGCATAACTGGCTTATCCACTTCATCTTCATAAAAAGCAAATATCTCTTTCTTTCTATTATCATGCAATTTTTATACCTGTTGGTTGAAGCTATCATAATATTTTTATATCCCAACACCTAAAAAGAACATGCAAAACCGCTTTCAGTAATAATATAATATCACCACAACAATTGTTGAATCTTATATACAGATTTTTTTAATAACCTAGCATATCTATAAATCAGTGCATTATCATAAACTTTTATTTTATGATCAATGATACTCTATCTTATAAAATTAAATCTTTTCATAAGTTAGAGTAAACTTGAATATTTTGTTTCAATACAATTTCCCCACCAGCACTGTAATTGACTTCATTAAAGTTTATCTCTCTCATCACTCCAGTCTTTCTAAGACATTTCCAAAGACTTTAATGCATAAATTCGATGCAAAAGATGAATATAGTTACTCTTTATCATCTTTAGATTGAAGTTCTTTTTGATATTTCTTTTCATTTTCTTCATATTGTTTAATTTGTTTTTTCAGTTTTTCAATCGTTTGATCGCGTCTTTTAATCACCATATTTTGCTCTCTAATAGCTCTATTTCGTTCTTCAGTCATCTTCATAGAATCTCTTAAAAACTCATGCTTTATCCTTCTGGACTCCTCTTTTAAAGCTTTAACTTGACTGCGATAATATAAAGAAAACCGAAATATAACTCCGCTGAACAACAAAACAACAACCATTGCTCCCCATAAAATTTCGTTTACACTCATTTAGATCTCCTTTAATTTCCGCTCAAGTAATCATCTTGACCAATTTCTTTGTTGCATCCTCAATCAAAAAAAGAATGCAATAAACCGGCATGTTCCAAGTGCGAACAATCACTCTCGGCATTCTTATTTTCTCTATTAAAACATTGATAAATGATATAAAAAGCACTCTGAAAGTGGCTAAATCCACACGCTCACACCAATTATTTGCGACATATTTATTGGCACAAAATATATAAAATAAGGAATTTCAAACAAAACGAACGATGCAATAAAATCAACACATGCCTTCCTCAACCACTCCTATCTTCCTCTTGTACACCGTGTGAAGTTTTGCTACATGTAGGGCCTTCTTCTTACAAAAATCTGCAGGGTTAAAAAGCACAGCATTTCTGTAAAATTTGGCCCTCTTATAAATCTTTACATCACGACAAACTAAAGCGTTCTCATAAACTCTAACCTTTCTATAATTACGAGCATCACCATAAACTTCAAAACATTGAACATTCAAAACTTGATCAAAAAAGAGCGCATTAGTTTAAACATATACATCTCCATTCACATGTAAATGACTATAAAACCTCCCCTTTCATAAACACGCGAATTCTTGCCCCCCCCCTACACAACCATATATTAACGCACTGTTATAAATAACAATATCCTTGTAAAGACAGACTTCATTATAACCGCAACATCATAAAAAATACATTCATCCTCATAAAACACATTGATCGAGTATATCCATCCTACCAAACCACCACCTTTGTGAATCAGATTATCTTCATGTTCAATAAAATACCTAAGATCACCTTTTTTGATATTTCCCAAATTTCTTAACGCACACACGCGATATACTAACTGATAGTGATCTAATTTATTACAATAAAGGAAAAATCAGCATTCTTTGCTTATGAATTTATATTTTTTTCTACAGCCATTACCCTATCTCTTAAGGCTCTAAAGCTTCATTATAGTCACATACCGCCTCAATGCAGAATTTTTTTACAAATGCTGATATCGGAGTATATCTTGATTTATCATATCGCTGCGTATACTATTATGATAAAATCTCATGAGTATGTGAGAGTGTATTACCATTTTCGGTATACGCACTGATTTTGTCACATCGTCACAACCGTATAACTAAGCAACCATTTTTTATTGATTCGAATCTGAAAGTGTATGGAGACATTTTGTTATTAGTTAAAAACAACTCTATATGCCTCATAAGCGAAGAGCTCTGCATGGATATTCTCACGCTCCTTGTATCATATATTCCGGATTCGCAATGCAATATTAACGCTATAGCGTAAATATGTAAAGGTCTAAAAATGACACAGACTGAAAAAGATTGGTTCCAACGCTTAGTTGAATTGATAAAAAGTGACGGACGAACAATGATTGAAATAAGCAGAGCCGCAGGTTGTGGACAAAATTACGTCCAACAAATGATAAATGGAGGAAAGAGGCCTTCAGTAGATAAACTCATGGCTATTTTGAACACACTGGGAAATGCTAGTGCTATATATGTAATAACTGGTTTCAACATATCGGATGAAGACTTAAAACTCATAACTTTGATTTCGTCTGGAGATAAAAAGAAGATTGAAGCCTTAAATGTTCTGTTGAATGAGCGGCCTCTGTAAAATTTTCCACTCTATCTAATATCGCTTGCTTTTGAGACGTCGATAAAGACTCCCATTTCACAATAATATCAGATAGAGCCGCCTCAAATTTTTTATCATTCTTCATAGTCATACTCCGTGTAGTCAAACTATATAACGCTAAAGCGTTTAAAATATATCTCATACCTCAGAAAAAAATATTTGCAATAGGCAGTATGGAAGCAATTGTATACAAACTTATTTTATAAAATCAGACGAAGTTCTATTAGTCACGTACCATGGTGAAACAGAAAGCATCGCACGATCCAGACCTTCTTATGAAAATTGGTATGATCACTTTTATCAACAATATGAATAATGTTACGCAAATCTTATGATTCGAACCAATAATAAATTAATGTGAAAATATCTCTTAAAATACTCCTGAACTCTCATATAAGAGAACATGAAAAGCTCATTTCGGAAAGAATATATCATAATTTTGTTCTACATAGCACCATCTATGTTTTTAAAACAATATTGCAAAGCAAGAATATCATAATGTTATAGGAATAAGTTCTTATAAAGAGCTTGCACTACTTAAAACTCTGAAACACGTTTATAGAGAACCTCTCCTCTGAACACACCTTTGTAAACACTGATATAAATATCTATCATGGATAAAAATGGTAATAATTAAAAAAATAAAACGAATCATTCCCCATGATCTGTTTACGTAAATTGTATGCAAACTTGCAATAAAAAATTAATTCCCATCCATAAATGGAAAGTTATATTTTACAAAGTATGATCTTGAAGAAGAAGTGTATTTTTCCAACAAAAAGTCTTCTACCAATAATTTTTCATAAGAAAAGAAACTCATAACAAAGATCAAACTCTCTTCACAATCAATACAAGGAAAATTTTAGCAATACAAAAAAAGAGCTAAGTTTATCAAAATACGACCAATACCCGATGAGAATAAAATCAAAAAAGACCTTTGGTTCTTCAATAACAATTCGAATTACATGCTATATTTTGAGCATTAAACAGAAAATACATAAAGGCCCAAATGGTATTTTGACGAATTTTCCAACATCATAGAAAACATTCCTTACAGAATAATAAAATGCTTATTACAATAAAATTTGCATGATGCAAAGAAACACCAATAATCATTCAATGAGCTGTTCAAAGAGCAATTGATTAAATTCTTTTCCAGAGCCCACTCAACCGTCACGATGAACAATATCTCTCAAAAATCAGCAAAAACGCCTTTCTTGGAAAAAAGGAGATATCAACAAATATTATCATCGTTGCCCCCATGATACACATGAATACCGATAGACCATCATATTCTTTTATATAACCTTTCATCACGATGATGCTATTCAAACATCTAAAAGACATTAACGTCATTTAGAAAAAAGCAAATTTACATTAAATGTTTTTTGAGCCATTTGTTCTGAACAGGTCCAATCTTTAAAATTGTCTCTATTAAGATCTGTTTATTTGCAAAACAAGTATAAATAAACTTATCCAATGAAGCTTTTAGCTTTCTATTTTTGAAGTACATCACACAGAAAAAGTACAAAACAGTACACGAATTAAGAAAATAAATAGCGACACATATCAGTTAATCAAAATACTAAAATGTTGCAAATGAGAGAACTTCTTTGATGAGACTAAAAAAACGTACCCTCACTTTATATTAAAGTGAGTGAGAGAAAAAACTGCAAAAAACAACGACTAAAGGATTCTAGAATAAATAAATAAAAAATGAAAACAGTGGAATCTCAAAAATTTTATATAAGCGATCCATTTTTCTATTGGACATTTCCCTATTGGTGGGCCCGGAGGGACTCGAACCCCCAACCAAGCGGTTATGAGCCGCTGGCTCTAACCAATTGAGCTACAGGCCCCATATAGGTTGTTTCTCTCTAAACTAAAATGCCCTATGATACAAGAGCTGACCCAGATTATAACCAATCTTTTTCTCTTTTCTATTGGTTTTTTTTTCAGTACCCTAGTTTCTTTATAAGAACTCTTAAAAATGATAGAGAGTAGTCAACTGACAAATGTAAAGGAATAGATATGATAGAAAAGAAAATTCAACCACTGAAGGGGTCTCTGGTTAAAATAGCTCTATTAGCATTCACGCTCTTAGCCTCTTCATTGACTGTACGTGTTTATGCTGAAGAAAATAAAATAAAAAATGCAACGATTACAGTGACGGCAATCGGAGAAAGTCAGGCAGTACCGGATATGGCAATTATTAATCTCGCCGTTGTTACCCATGACAAAACAGCCCAAAAAGCTTTAGCTTCCAATAATCAATCTATCAATGATATTATAAAGGCTTTTAAAAACAATGGCATTCAAGCGAATGATTTGCAAACATCAGGCTTATCCATTTATCAGTCGAATCCTGATAACCACCACGAAAAAAAGAATAATGAAAAACTCTATCATGTTTCAAATTCTTTAACTGTCCGCATTCGTGATCTTACCAATGCTGGTAAAATCTTTGATCAAGCAATGACACTGGGGGTTAATTCAGTTAACGGTATTACGTTTACCAACGCAGATACGAAGCCATTTTATCAAGAAGCACGCAAAAAAGCCATTACTGAAGCCATTGAAAAAGCGCAAACGATAGCGCAAGCTGCCGATGTAAAATTAGGAAAAATTATTGAAATCAATGAAAAAGATGATTACTATCATCCAACACCGCGCCTCATGAGCAGAGCAGCAGATGCAAGCTACGCAAATACAAATTTTGCAAGCGGTGAATTAAATTATAACGTGAGTGTCACCGTAGTCTTTGCTATCGATTAAATGAGCAAGCATTGTGTAAAACAATCATATCACTGGCCTTCACACAGAAGACCAGTAATATGAGCGAGGTAAGCTTCTTCAGATAATAATTCGTCTTCATAAACCTCTATTTGTCCACGTGCAGAAGCATGTGCGTAATGCACCGTCTGAGAATCCCCCGATACCAATGGATGCCACCACGGAAGATCTTTTCGTTCATAAACTAATCTATAAGCACAACTTTCTGGAAGCCAACGCGCCGTTTTAACTGTTGTAATGTCTAATGATATACAATCTGGTACGATTGAGTGACGATGAGCATAGTTTCGACACCTACAAGTTTCTCCATCTAAAAGACGACAAGCAATACTGGTTGCATAAAGGTCACCCGTATCATCGTCCTCAACTTTGTGGAGGCAACAACGACCACAGCCATCACAAAGGCTCTCCCACTCAGAAATGGAAATTTCTTCTAATTTTTTCACTTTCCAAAAGGGAAGTTTTCCACTCATAAACTCAAGCACACCTTTTTATTTAAAACGATCTATAAAAAACGAAAGAATTAAAAGTTTAATGTCTATAATTTCATATATTTCTGTCTGTTAAAAAGATTTAACTCAATGCATACTTAAATCATTTTCTTAAAATCTCTCTGAATAACAAGAGGATATTCAGAAAATATCTCAATAAATGAACATACTCTATTGAAATATCCCTTTGTAAGCTAACAAAGAATGCAATAGAATGTGCGCCTTGAAATGATAGAATAATTTCTGCAAAGAATACACCTTTCGCATCAAAAAGTCAGTATGCTGCAATAGCAGCACTATAAGTTTATTCCTAATACATCCCCTCTTTTAAGAAACAAATCGTTACACGCAAGAGAATATTTTACCATTCATTTTTTTGAAAGACGACCACACCACTCTTTGCCCCATATCTGTTATTTTCAGAAAGAAAAATACAAAATCCCCCCCCCCAGAAAAACATTAAATATCATCAACTTTCTAGGTTATTCAAAGCCACCTCATATTTTTCTTTTTTTTTCAAAAAATCATCCAAATACAAGAGAATACCCCTCCCCCCCTCATTAAGAAGAAAGGAGGAATTCTTAAAATGTATGAATTTCTTTATTTAAGAATCGAGAAAACTGCGCAACTTTCGCGAACGACTAGGATGTTTCAATTTACGAAGTGCCTTTGCTTCAATCTGACGAATACGCTCTCTTGTAACTGAGAATTGTTGTCCCACTTCTTCCAATGTATGATCGGTATTCATCCCTATTCCAAACCGCATCCGCAAAACACGTTCTTCTCGTGGTGTTAATGAAGCAAGAACACGTGTTGTCGTATCTCGAAGATTAGCCTGAATAGCTGCATCAATCGGCAATAAAGCATTTCTATCCTCAATAAAATCACCCAAATGGGAATCATCCTCATCACCAACCGGTGTTTCAAGTGAAATAGGTTCTTTTGCAATTTTAAGAACCTTTCGCACTTTTTCTAACGGCATAGAAAGCTTGCTAGATAACTCTTCTGGTGTTGGTTCTCGTCCAATTTCATGGAGAATCTGACGCGAGGTACGAACGATTTTGTTAATTGTTTCAATCATATGAACAGGGATACGAATAGTCCGTGCCTGATCAGCAATTGAACGCGTAATAGCCTGACGAATCCACCATGTCGCATAAGTCGAAAACTTGTAGCCGCGCCGATATTCAAACTTATCCACAGCCTTCATCAAACCGATATTGCCCTCTTGAATAAGATCAAGAAACTGCAAACCACGATTAGTGTATTTTTTTGCAATTGAAATGACAAGACGTAAATTAGATTCTACCATCTCTTTTTTGGCAATTGTTGATTCGCGTTCACCTTTTTGCACCTGCATAACAATCCGACGGAATTCACCAATTGAAATAGCCGTTTCTTGTGCAAGATTTTGTATTTCACTCCGCAATTTTTGAATTTCTTTTGCTTCACGCATCGAAAATTCTTTCCAACCAGGTGTAGGTAAAGTGGCAATATAATTCATCCAATCTGCATCCAATTCACGTCCTTGGTATTCTTTTAAAAAATCCTCATGGCCAATGCCATAGCTATTGGCAATCCGTTTCAGCTTACCTTCATTCTGAATCAATCTCTTATTGATGTCATAAAGCTGTTCAACCAAAGCTTCGATACGATTTTGGTTCAAAGAAAGAGATTTTACTGCTTGAATCAACGCACCCTTTAATTGAATATATTTTTTCTTCTGAGAAGATGTAAGAGCTCCCTCTTTACGCTCTGCCAAACTGCTTTCAACATGCTGATCTTGCAATTTTCGTAATTTTACATAGGTTTGAGCAATAAAATCCAATGTTTCCATAACTTGAGGACAAAGTTCATTTTCCATTGCCGCAAGCGATAAGTTAACATCATCATCGTCTTCTTCCTCATCTTCCTCAATGTTTCTCTCTCCTATGCTCTCCCCCATATTATGTATACCAGAAGACATTTTTTCTTCTTTTGTCTTATCCACTTCACTTCTCTCAATAACAGGAGCCTGCTTTGCTTCTGGACCAGCATAAGTCGTTTCAAGATCAATAATTTCGCGAAGAAGAATACGCTGTTCTTTTAACTCGTCACGCCAAATAATAAGAGCCTGAAAAGTCAAAGGGCTCTCACAAAGTCCGGCAATCATTGTCTCACGCCCTGCTTCAATACGCTTAGCAATGGCAATTTCGCCTTCCCGTGAAAGAAGCTCAACAGCCCCCATTTCACGCAAATACATACGCACCGGATCATCGGTGCGATCTGTTACTTCGCGCTTATTCGTTGTCGTTGCAATTGCGTAACTAGAGGACTCTACTAAATCACCGCCTTCTACAGTAACTTCCTCTTCATAATTTTCAGCATCAACTTCATCCTCATCATCCACAACATTAACCCCCATCTCAGAGAACATCGCCAAGATATCTTCAATTTGTTCGGATGTAACCTCTTCAGACGGAAGAACTGCATTGAGTTCATCCATCGTTACGTAACCATTTTTTTTGGCAAGTTTAATCATTTTCTTGATGGCATCATCAGAAAAATCAAGAAGAGGGCCATCTAAACTCGCTTGGCTTTTTACTTCTGCATTATCTTTCTGTTTAACCTTTGTTGCCATACCATAACTCCACTCGATCACGCCATAGTTTCTATGTGACCAGCTTTTTTGTTCTCACTTCAATCACCCAATAGTTTCTCATATATATTTCTTAAGAGATTACTATTAGAAAGAATACATTTTGTATACACCTTGTCATTCAGACAAAAACGCGGGAAAACTCCAGAAGTTTCCCCGACACCTCTCAGCCCTTCTGAGATAATCTCTGTACCCTATCGTAAGAACCAATTTCCCGCTTTTCCTAAAATTTGCCCGCTTTTTCTAAAATTTAATCATCACCTTTATGAAAATATTACTCCACATAAAACTTCCTTATCTAAAATTTAAGTGACTGATTCGCATTAAAAAAGCGAATCATTTTATCGTATCTTGTGCATTCCCGTCTATTTTTTCATCCAACCAACTTCCAAACCCTTCAATTAACGCTTCTGTTGCCTGCATCTGCTCCAGCTCATTTTTTATCTCACGAAGCAGATCAAAAACCTCACTCTTAGGATTTTCTACAAGTTGCTCTTCAATATCCTGTAACCTTTTATGTAGGTGGTGTTCTTGAAGATGCAAGTAGACAGCTTGTTTTAATATAGCACGTGCATCTTCTATAGGGGCTCCACTAAAGATAATACGCATACCAATATTTTGCACAAGATGTTTCATACGCTCTAACAGAGCCTTTTGCCCTCTTTTTTCCAAGAACGCAACCATTGTCTCTTTATCATGAAGCTGCTGATTGCCAAGAATTTCCAACATAGCTTGATGAAAACACATCAATTGAGTATTTTTTAATTCTAACTCAGAAAGAATCTCAAAATTTTCATACCACAACTCAGGATAGTAAGCTAAAGTGAGTAAAATCACTGCTTCACGCAAAGGAATAGCTTGCGAAGAATTTCGTACTATTTCAGAATTTGCTAACAGAGAAAAGGATTGCTCTTTAAAAATCCTATTTGGCGAAGACAGATCATATCTTCCTCCTCCCTTTTTTTTCGAAAAAGAGGGACGAAAAAAATCAAAAAGGCGTTTTTTTACATCTTGCAAATAATAACGACGAACATCTTCATCCTTAATCGTAAAAATTTGTTGTTTTAGGTGTTTTTCCAGAGCTGCTCGTGTCTCTGGAGTTTCAAAATGCTTTCCATAGGTAGCACGCCACCATAAAAGCTCACTCAAAGGAATTGCTTTTTGCAAAAAAGAAGAAAAAAGCTGTGCGCCACCAGCACAAACAATTTCGTCAGGATCTTTTCCTTGCGGCAACAAAACAAAGCGTACACAAACCCCTACCCTTAAAAGAGGCAATACACGATCTGCAACACGAAAAGCAGCTTTTAAACCCGCATCATCTCCATCAAAACATAAAATAGGCTCCTTCCCCATCTGCCATAAAAGCTCAATTTGTGCTTCCGTTAATGCTGTACCTAAGGGTGCTACAACTCCTTCAAAACCAGCTTTAGTCAATGCAATGACATCCATATACCCCTCAACAACAAGAAGTGAATGAATTTTTTCATCGCCAACAAAGCGGCTATTTTTGCGCGCCGCCGCCGCATTATAAAGTATATTTCCTTTATGAAACAACACTGTTTCAGGACTATTGAGATATTTTGCTCGTGCCTCTTTCTCTAATGCACGTCCTCCGAAAGCCACCACGCGTCCACGCAAATCTTCAATAGGAAATATAATGCGATTTCTAAATCTGTCATAAGAATCTGTACTCTCCTCATGCACTGTGAGAAGTCCACATTCTTCCATTTGCTTGATTGAAATGCCACGTGCACTCAAAGCTTCTTTCAAAGCCGTACGCTTTACCGGCGCAAAACCAATTCGGAAACGTTCTACAAGCTCTGATGTAACTCCACGTGCATCCAGATAACGACGTGCTTGTGCACCTCCTTTATCGCGTAAATTATATTGGAAAAAATCTGTAGCAATTTTCATCACATCATAAAGATCAGCTTTTTCCATTTGACGTTTATAACTTTGTGGATCTTCAATAGGGATTTTTATTCCCGCAAAATCAGCCAAACGCTCTACACTTTCTGAAAAATGCAATCCATCAAGATCACAAAGGAAAGTAAAAATATCTCCGCTTACACCACAACCAAAACAATAATAGCGTCCTTTATGATCATCACAATGAAAACTAGGCGTTTTCTCACCATGAAATGGACAACAACACCAAAAATCTCCCCGTGAAGGCTTACTTTTTCGAAGGTCAAAATCCACTCGTTGGCCAATTACGGTTGAAATTGGGAGTCTGGTACGCAATTCATTAAGGAAATCGGGCGGAAAACGCATTATCTCTCACAGAGTTTGAAAATTCTTTTTTGCATATTTAACGACTTTAGAGCATAATTCCAATACTTCCTCTTAAAGCAGTTGTAAAATTTTAAATTCTCAACTGTATATAATCTTAGAAATGGAGAGTAAAAAAGTGATCGAATTTATTGTTCAATACCCGTGGTTAGAGGCTATTTCTTGGCTTACTATTCTTACTATAGCTGTCCTTTTAATCAACTTTCTAGGACAAAAAACACTCATTCACGGAGCAAAAAAACTCTCTTCTCTCCTCCCCCAAAATACAACGACCGATATTAAAAATGCTACTCAATACATAGCAAATATCATTTCAGCTTTTATTCTTTCAATCGGCGTTAATTTTATAGAAACATTACCCAATGCATTCAGCACTGTCATCGGTAATGTTGCCAATGCCTTCATTATCTTTTTTGTTGTCCTGACAATTTCTGCTTGTCTCAATGTCATTAACATCCTTTACGAACAACGTCCAACAGCACGACTAAAACCGATAAAAGGTTATATTCAAATTGCTAAAATTGCACTTTTTACTGTTGCGGTAATTTTAATGGTCGCCACATTGATTGACCGCTCCCCTCTTATTCTTCTCTCCGGTCTTGGTGCAATGGCCGCAGTTCTCATGTTAATTTTTCAAGATACGCTTCTTTCTCTCGTTGCCGGTATTCAAATTTCATCCACCGACATGGTTCGTGTTGGTGATTGGATTGAAATTCCCAATCTCGGTGCCGATGGTGATGTTATTGAAATTGCTCTTCATACTGTTAAAGTTCAAAATTTCGACAACACCATTACCTCAGTTCCTATCCGTAAACTTGTGACTGACCCTTTTAAAAATTGGCGTGGAATGCAAGAATCGGGTGGAAGGCGCATTAAACGCTCCCTTTTTATTGATCAATCAAGTATCCATTTTCTCACAGAAGAAGAACAAAAATATCTTTCCCGATTTAATTTATTAGAAAATTATTTCACGCAAAAAACAGCAGAAATCGAACAATGGAATGCTCAATTAGATAAAAATCATGATGTCTTAGCCAATACACGCCGTTTAACCAACATTGGAACTTTTCGTGCTTATGTTTTTGCATATCTGCAACAGCATCTAAACATCAACCCTAATATGACCCTCATGGCACGACAATTACCTCCTACAGAAAATGGATTACCCTTGGAAATCTATTGCTTTACGAACACCACCGTTTGGATAGACTATGAACAAATTCAAGGTGATATTTTTGATCACCTTTATTCCATTCTTCCCTTTTTTGGTCTAAAGGTTTTTCAAAATCCAAGCGGTTATGATTTTAACCAAGCATTAAAAGTGAAATAAAAACGATAAATTTCAATTTATTAATTTTGAGGCAACCATATTCATACCAACAAAGAAAGAATAAAGTATCATGAACGGTTCATTGGTACTCCTTCATCTTGCCGGCGCTATTTCTTTACTTCTCTGGGCCACACGCATGGTGCGCACAGGAATTGAACGCGCCTATGGTGACAGGCTCAAATATAAAATGTGCCACATCATTTCAAAACCATTGTTTGCTGTAAGTTTTGGGCTTTTTACAGCCATGATTTTACAAAGCTCTACAGCCATAACACTCCTCGTTGGTTCTTTCGTTGAATCTGGTTTTGTCTCTGGAATAGCGGGACTGATGGCTGTACGCGGAGGAGAATTAGGATCAGCAGTCGTTGTTAAAATCCTAACCTATGATCTCACACTTGTGGTGCCCCTTTGTCTTTTAATTGGCACTTGTATCTTCATGACAACAGAAAAACGTGAATGGCGTCAAATAGGACGTATTGTCATCGGCATTGGTCTTTTGATTTTGTCTTTACAAATGATAAGTACAGCGACAGAACCTCTACGCAATAGCAAAATTTTGCCTAGCATCATTCGTTATCTTTCAACCGATCCTGTTTCCACTTTTTTGTTGGCTGCAGCCTTAACCTACCTCTTACATTCATCCATTGCAGGAATCATTTTGCTGGTCAATTTCGCCAACTACGATCTTATCCATACGCAACTTTGCATTGTTATGGTTCTTGGTGTCAACTTTGGCTCTTCTCTTATAGCACCACTTTTAACGCGCAACGCTTCTCCTAATACCCGCCTCGTTCCCTTGGGAAATTTACTCATGCGTGGAGCTGGTTCAATCCTTGTACTTGTCTTATTTCTCTCCTTTCAACCACCCATCACATGGCTTGGCAAGAACACCCCTACTCAAGTGATTAATGCCCATATCATTTTTAATGTTTTCATTCTCCTTGCTGGAATACCGCTTTCAAAGTGGGTTTTAAAATTGACCACTCAAATTGTTCATATCAGTGCAAAAAAAACGCAAACCGATAAAACGCTCAATTTATCTGATCAAACAGCTCTTGATGATAGTGTTCTTGAACGCCCAACTCTCGCCCTCTCGAATGTCATGCGTGAAGTCATTCATATTTGCGATCTAGTAGACATCATGCTAGAAAAAATCATGGGACTTTATGAAAAGCCTGATCCCAATATTATTCGTGAACTCAACCAACTAAACACTATATTGGACAAAAAACATATCGCCATCAAACTTTATCTTGCGCGATTAGCAGGACAAAAATTATCCGATAAAGAAGCTCTTCAAATGCAAGAACTTCTGGGTGCTTGTATAAAATTAGACCAAGCAGGAGATATCGTTATTCATAATATGTTGATGCTGGTTAAAAAGAAACAACAAAAAGCTCTACAGTTCAGCAGCGAGGGCTGGAATGATCTGCTTCGTTTCCATGCCATTGTACTGGCCAACGCGCATATAGCATTTAACGTTCTCGTCTCACGTGACACGTACACTGCACATCTATTGGTACAAAAAAAAGATCAACTACGAAACTTAGAAAAAGAGATGAGTTTAAAACATTTTAAACGTTTGCGTGAAGGGGATCTCAAAAATGTAGAATCATCCAGTCTTCATCTCGACACTGTCCGTGATCTCAAACAAATTAACTCTCTTTTAACCTCAATGATCTACCCCATTTTAGAGGAACAGGGACTTCTTCAAAGTTCTCGCTTACGCAATCCTTCTGAAGAACAGACAGAAAAATCTTAAAATTTTAAAATAACTTGAATAAGAAATGCACCCCATCTATCATTCAATTTTGAACATTCAAATACCTTGATCAAAATATCAATTTAGTAAAAATATTTTATCTATTTGACGTTTTAAATGAATTTTCTTCATCGTAAAATTCTTCCATTTAAAGTCTACTCATGATGAATTGCTCAAAGTCATTTTCTTGCACATTACAAACAAAGTAGCATATAGAATAGAACTCTTGAAGAAAGACATCAAAATACCTAACCATCTCAAAGCCAAGACTGTTCGCAATATAAAGAGATGGTCAAGAGCATGACAGTTGCAATCTAAATCCGCCTTGTAAAAAGGGAATCGCTTCACAGTAGCAGCAAAAAAGAAATACTCTATAAGGAATGTAAAACCCCACAAAACTGCAACGTTTATACCAAGATTGGTAGAGGTTCAACCTATACAGCCATGCTATAACGTGTCAACAAAACAATTTTAATTTCAAACATCATTTATATCAATTGGCAAGCTCAAAACTTTTAAATATCCATTTTACTTATTGCTTTAATCACAATTGTTTTTTTAAATTTAAGAGAGAGCTTTAAAAGCTTATAAATACACTTTATGAATTCTTAAAAGATTTTCACTAATATTTTCTTCTTTTATTCATATTTCTCAATTAATTAATTTGTTTATAAATTAAAATGTATTATATATTTATACTTATTAAGTATTATTGTGCTATAAATGTGAATATTATTTTAATATAAAGGAAAGTAATAAGTAAAATAGCTAAAAGAAATATCCTTTTCACTGGGTAAAAAAGGAATAAACCTTGATTTTTACAAAGTTTACTCTAGTTATAATTTAAATTCAGGCAAAGGAGGGTATCATGGAAAATGCAAACATCGGTTGGATTGCAGCTATTATTATCGGCGGAATTGCAGGTTGGGCTGCACAGTATATTATGAAAAGCCAAACAGGAATATTGTTAAATATTATCTTAGGGGTTATTGGCGCTGCGCTAGCAAGCTTTCTTTTTAGTCTTCTAGGTATAAGTTTTGCTGGTTGGCTTGGCTATCTTATTTCAGGTTTTATAGGAGCCTGTATTCTTATATGGATAGGACAAAAAATTCGATCATAGAGTATTTATTTTTTACACCTTTTGGGATTCAATACAAAACTAGGAAACAACTAGCAGAGTTTGAAATATTTCCCTGTAACTTGTTGTTACTAATTTTGATATGGTAGTGTGATGCTTAAGCTGCGATTTTGGGCATACACCATCACCGTATTATAAAACGAAATGCAGTAAAGAACTTTATAACGCACCATTTCATGCCTATATAAACTTACACATATTAGGAGAGATATGTTGCGTTATTTTAACGAAATACGAACCCATTTTTGTACCACATGCGCAAATCCAGTTTATCTCACTGTAATAACAATTCATAAGGTTACAAAAATTGCTAATGATGATTAAAAATTCTACCGTATAATATTTAATACCTATACACTCTATCAACAATACCTTTTTTACCGAAAAACTAGAAGGGCTTTTTTGCATCTTAAAAAATAAAGAGAGAAAGTAAGCACAAATGATAAAGAAATTTTTCCTAATCTTTAAAAGAAAATAGTGTATAAAATAAATATAAAACTTAAATTATAATTATATTTATATTTTTTTAAATCTATCTCAATAATAAAAATTATATAAATAATATTAATGCAAATTTATTATAAAATTACTATACACTCTATAAGATGAAATAATTTTTCACAATTTCAACAATATATTTTAAAGTTTTCAAAAATATATTCATTACTATAAACTTCTCGATTATAAAGAATACGATCTCTTTTACATCTCAATTCAAAAGATTTGAATATCTCTTCACTTTCTAAAGTATAAAATAAAGTTTTGTTCCTCTTAAAATTTCCTCTTTATATCATCTTGCATAGATGCAATTTTTAGTTTTTCTTTATATGCGTTACAAACGAATTTTAAAGTACGAAACATTTTTTCCATTGCTCTCATGCGATAAAGAAATTTCCGTAACGCATTGTGAAAACACCTTGGATAAAACATAATACCTTATTTTGCTTTTTTAATAAAAATAATCCTATCATATATACTTCCCGCATATCTTCTTTTAAAGACCTTTGCTTTCGACATTCCCTTTGATATCTTCCTGTTAAAATCTTGCTGCTTTTATACGCCTTGTATTACAATAGAGCTATCTATTTAACCCAACATAACATATGGAATAAGACTTTAGCTGTGGAGTAAAACGATGTCTGATCTTGAGGATTCCCTCTTACCACCTTTAAAGTGGTTCTCTGATCAAAATCCTCCCATACCAGAAAGCATTCGCGATTGGCTCATGGAATTGGGCTCGATGACGCTTCGACTAAAAAAATATTGCACCTGCCTCCAAGTTCAACCACAACGCGAATGTTTCATTACGCGAGATAAATTAAAAGAAGAAGCAGAGCATCTCCCCGAAAGTACGCGTTATTGGCTACGCGAAGTCATATTGATAGGAGATAATAAACCTTGGCTTATCGGACGCACTGTAATCCCACAAGAAACCCTCCTACACAATCAAGCCTTGATGCATTTGGGAACTGTGCCCCTAGGAAACTATTTATTTAACAGTGGAAACTTAACCCGCGATTACATTCATATTGGTCAACAAGGTGCGTTATGGGCACGTCGTTCTCGTTTGCGACTAACTGGTAAGCCATTGTTGCTAACCGAACTGTTTTTAACAGATTCACCACTCTACCCCCATAAATAAAGGATGCTCATTTTATTCTGCATAATTTATAGATTTTGTATAGCTTAGAAGAGATTTAATCAGAGAAAAGAACTTCCAAAATCATCTCAAAATATCTTTTCATCTCAGCTTAAAAATGTTCCCCTTTAAAAAGCGTTTTAAAATTCTGCTTTCCTTATGACAATCATTAAAATCAGCTCTTAAATAAAGCAGATACGCCCCATATTGATAAAATCATATGCATTTAAATTTCTTGCCAAATAATCACCATTCTTGAAAAAATAATAGCAACTTTTTATAAAATAAGCACTTTGAAGTATCAAAAAATATAACAATACACGCCCACAAAAAGTTTGCAATCTGCATCAGTGAAATGCTTTTTCTAATCATTCTCTTTTGATCTCTAACGTTGAAGACAATAAATCTTTTTTAAAAAAATAAAAACTCTATAATATTTTTGTTTTTTATGATGTAATGACTTTGAAGAATAGAAAAATATAATGCAGAAAAGATACTCTATTGCTCTATGAGCTCCAAAAAAGATTCGTTTATTTCAAAAAAATATTTTTTTAATAATAGTATGTGTGTACAAAATAAATGAAATTTATCAACATCCTACTGACTTACAAAGGCGACGCACAATAAAAAATATTTTCCCATCCCCTTGAATTAACAAGATCTATTGCAATTTTTTACGAAGACTATTGCACACTTTAGAAAAATTTATTTGCCCCGCATACCGTTCCTTAAGCCATGCCATCACCTTACCGATATCGCGTAATTTTTCAGCCTTTGTTTGTGCCAAAGCTTCACAAAGAACCTGTTCTATTTCCATCTCCTTAAGTTGATAGGGAAGAAACTCACGAATAACTTCTATTTCTGCTTGTCCTCTCTCTGCCAATTCCAAGCAACCAGACTCTTTATAGACTCGTATCAATTCTTCACGCTGTTGAAGCATTTTAGTGAAAACAGACTGTATCTGCTGATCATCCACTTCTAGCTTCCCTTCATCATAATAAAGAATATCACGATCCCTAACTGCAGCATTCATTAAACGAAGTGTAGCAAGACGCGCACTATCTTGCGCTTTCAAAGCAGCCCTAAGAGCCGCATCAATCTGGTTACGCAACATTAAATTGATTCAATTTTGTTCAAACAGAAAATGCCTTTTGACCAATCTTTATCCATCTTGCAATAGAGAATAAAAAAATAATTAAGGACTCGATCTTAGAAAAGATAAAAACAAGACTTTACCTCTTCATGGAATGTACTTATACTCTCTGTTTCAAGCGAAACATTACCAAAATAATATATACAGCATCTGTTAGAAGTATGTTTTTGGTATTATTTTTGTGTAAAGTTGATCATTATATCTTTATATCTTTCAGAAAATAACTTGTGGATACACACTATGATACAAACGATTTCATCTAGCAGTCCTTGGAGTATCAGCAAACCTACAGCCCTCTTAGTATTAGCTGATGGAACCGTTATTGAAGGCAAAGGAGCAGGTGCTACAGGTATTGCTGAAGCTGAAGTGTGTTTTAACACCGCCATCACAGGCTATGAAGAAATCCTTACAGATCCATCATACACACAACAAATCATTAATTTCACATTTCCTCATATAGGAAATGTAGGAGCAAATAGTGAAGACATAGAGGCTCTCATTCCTCTCAACTGTCATGGTGCTGTTGGCGCTATTTTTAAGGCAGACATTACACATCCCTCAAATTATCGTGCTCATGAAAACCTTGACCAATGGCTTAAAGCGCGTAAAATTATTGCGCTTTGTGGTATTGATACACGTGCCCTTACAATTCTTATTCGTGAGAAGGGTGCGCAAAATGCTGTTATTGCACATGATTCTGATGGAAATTTTGATATTCCTTCATTAAAGAAACGTGCACAAAAATGGCACGGTCTCGTCAATCTTGACCTTGCGAAAGAAGTTACATCTCAATCATCAATGCAATGGGATGAAAAACCATGGATTTGGAATAAAGGATACGACACAAACAATGTGCACAATATTCATATAATTGCCATTGACTACGGTGTGAAACGCAACATTCTTCGCCTTATGGCAACACAAAAAGCACGTATTACTGTTGTACCTGCCCGCACAACTGCAAAAGAAATTCTGGCAATGAACCCTGATGGCATTTTTCTTTCTAATGGGCCAGGAGACCCCGCAGCTACGGCTCAATATGCCATTCCAACAATCAAAACATTAATTGATCATAATTTACCAATTTTTGGAATATGTCTTGGTCATCAACTTCTCGCTCTTACGGTTGGTGCAAAGACCGTGAAAATGCACCAAGGACATCATGGTGCCAACCACCCAGTTAAAGACCTTAACACTGGAAAAGTTGAGATTGTATCAATGAATCACGGTTTTGCCGTAGATTCTGCCTCTTTACCACAACATGTTCAAGAAACACATATTTCTCTCTTTGATGGTTCAAACTGTGGTATTCGAATCATTGGAAAACCTGTTTTTTCTGTTCAATACCACCCCGAAGCTTCTCCTGGACCACAAGATAGCCACTACCTCTTTCAGCATTTCTCTGATCTCATTATGAATTACAAAAAAATATCTTAAAATAAAATGTCTCACCTTCTGACTTCTCTCCAAATTATATCGTCTTCCTACGTGCAGTTATATTATTTTTATACCTACAGCTTATTGAACCATGAGTATTATTCATCATTTCACACCTTAAATGAGAGTGCTAGATAGCATCAATTTTTCTCATTCCCCTCCTCTTAAGCTCATATCAATCAAAACCATTAGCGTATCCACCCCAGCAAGATGAGTGTGTTTTAAAAAAGCATTTTTAAAGAGATAAAGGAGCTACCATATCAAGGACCAAGAGCTATCGTAATAAGAGAAACGAGAAAAGTGAATGTGAGCATCTTTTATAGAAGTGAAGATAATCGTGGATAGTGAATCTTATACCATTTACAGTGCCTTTGATCTTATATCATTCATCAGCACTATCACGAAATTGGTGTGAACACATTGAAAGCTATCTCTTCAAAATAAGTGCTGGATTTACAACCCAATACAGTTTTGAGCCTCCTATTTTGATGAGAAGCATATTCTCTATTGTAAAAAATAAAAAAACAAAAAGTGTGAGGATATGCAACAAATCTCTACTCTTTAAAAGATATTATCGTAGATAGTTTTAAAAGCTATAAAGCCGAATAAAAAAGTGATGACAAAACTGGAAACTGTTTTGCAGTTTTACAATTTTATATTCTTCCCAAATTAGATTGTCTTTCGATTTCAGAAATAATGTAAATAAATATACACAATATTTTATATCCAATTTAGCATATAAAACTCAGAATTTTTCAGATAACACTTTGATTTATAATAATATATTTTTATTCAACTTGAATAAGAAACTAAATATTGTAAGATTCTCTCATTTCAAATCTCTCTATGTTGAATCAATCAAAATCATTCGCTTGCACGTCAAAAGCGGGATGAGTGTGTGGATAAAACTGTATAAGAAAGGACTAAAAATGCTCTTATGAACCGTCTCAAGTGCCAAGAGTTGCTCACCAACACCCACGAGCTGGAAAATAATGTGATGGTTCCGGCTTGCTTCTTTATAAACTTAAAGATGGCACTGCTCAATGGTATTATCGTTATCCCATTCACGGGCGCCACCGCGAAATGGGCTTGGGTACCTGATGTCTCTTTAAAACAAACCCGTGAATGTGCAACACAATAGCATTCTGTTTTACGTACAGTACGGATACATCGAACACTGATACGTTTTACACTTTTTTTCAACACGCTACTG
Source organism: Bartonella sp. AP58NXGY (assembly GCF_042195785.1). Lineage (NCBI taxonomy): Bacteria > Pseudomonadati > Pseudomonadota > Alphaproteobacteria > Hyphomicrobiales > Bartonellaceae > Bartonella > Bartonella sp. AP58NXGY. The sequence goes on from NZ_JBHIOY010000007.1 coordinate 100,496, forward strand.
CATGTGCACTGGATATTGATTTGCAAGCAACAGAGAAAGCATAGCCTCTATTATACCAACAATATCACAAAACAAAAAATATTCGCAATGAATAAGAAAGCAATATTTTAACAACACTTTGCAAAACAAACATCCCAAAAACTTTCTTCCTATAAAGTTTATCTTGTGCATTCTCTAGCACAATATTCTTACCAGCCCCTCTCAACACATTAACGTACCCGCAAGGCAAAAATAACCGTTGCAATGACAAGAAGCAAAAAACCTCCTATAAAAGGAGCGCCAGAAAAATAAAACAATGCATTTTTATCTGTAAAACATTCAAAGAGAAACACATAAAAAACAGAACCAAATATTAAACTTAACGAAATAACAGATGTCATTGCTCCTTGCAGTTCTCCTTGTACATTTGTTGGTACCTGCGCTGAAGCAATAGCACGTATAGGTGCATGAACAAGATATTCAAGCATTGTGCACGCACAAACCATATAAACCATCCACCCCTGCGTCGCGAATGTATAACCCAGCATAGCAACAGAGGCAAACAAAAGCCCCACTATAACAATATGCCAATCACTCCATCGTTTAGAAAAATAAGGCAAAATGAGAGCGACTACAATAAATTGGCCTATCCCAAAAACACTATAGGAGAGTCCAATAGAAAAAGAACTCCAATCATAGCGTTCTTTTGCAATGAAAGCCCAAATGCTTAACCATACAGATTCCGCAAACCAATAAAGAAAAAAGACCAATAACACCCAAAGAACCATCGGGTATTGTTTCAGATGCCAAAAAGCACCTAAGGGATTTGCCCGCTTAATATCAAAAAAGCGCCTATTCCATAAAGAAAGGGTTTCTGGAAGCATAACCCAAGAAAAAATAAAATTAATTAGTGAAAAACCAGCAGCAAAATAAAACGGAATACGCGGACCAAACTGACCTAAAAAACCACCAATAAACGATCCTAAAATAAACCCCAATGCGGATGCAACGCCTAACAGACCAAAATTGCGTGTACGGGTTTTATCATCGGATATATCCGCAAGATAAGCTGTACAAGTTGCAAAACTAGCGCCACTTATCCCCGATAAAAGACGCCCGATAAATAACATAGAATAGCTCCATGCTATAGCACATATGAGATTATCAAGAGCAAAGCAGATAATAGAGACAAGCAAAATAGGACGACGACCATAACGATCAGAGAGATTACCAATAATAGGAGCAAACAAAAACTGCATCACTGAGTAAGCAGCAAGCAATTTTCCTCTTTCTACAAAAGACGCACTGACATCTTTTCCAGTTAACTGAGAAAAATATTCAGGCAAAACAGGACAAATAATTGCGATGCCAAGAATATCCAACAATAAAGTAATGAACACTAAAATGAGCCCACGCTGAACAAATTTCGGATTGAGCATTTGATCTTGCATAACATACACACTATTTTACACATACAATGACTCCCCCGCTATCTTTTAACTCCCTTTTCCTTTTAAAAGTATTCTATACCCTATACTTTTCACATATAAAATAATAACAAAGTAAAAATTTAAGTAAGAGTCAATATAAAACTATAAAATTACGTTTTAATTGGTATATCTTTAATTTGTATATCATTGTTAAAGCATAAAAAATATTTTTTGCATTATACAAACAAAATATTTGTGCAACAAACTCATGAACAAAATTTCATAAAACACAGAGTATTTCCAATAGTTTTAGAGATATTATGATGAATTTTATCAGACATCATTTTCCCCTCTCATACCACCGTTTTCAGGAATCTCAATTCCATTGGATACGTTAGATATCCTATAATAATTGAAACCTTTAAAAAATAAGCTCTTAAAAAATTTTTTCACCCTCAGAATATGCTATAAGGTTAAAGCAGCATCACCCGAATAGCTTAACAACGTAAAAAGCTCATCATATTTTTAAAAATATTTATTTGACAATACTTGTTTAAAGAATAAGTATATTATAGAGAAAAATCCCTTAATTCTATAATATTAGAAAAGATTCATATCACTTGCAGTTTGTGTAACCTTAAAAAACATGATTTTATCTTTATATTCATTGATACTCTTAACGATTGTATGCTACCATTAAATCTAACGATGATCATGATAAGCATTAAAAAATAGCACTTTTAGAAATAGTTCGTCATGAATTTTTAATTCAAAAATGGTGTATAAAATGCGAAAAATAATCCAATTAATCCTCATTTTAATGTTGGTTACAGGATGTGATAGTCAGGATTCTGGTCCACAAAAAAGCGTTTTAGATAATAACATAGAAACACAACAAACCACTAGCGTAAACCTAGATTCCTATACTCTAAATAAATTAAATGCTCTTCTCAAAAAACGTTTAGAAACAAATTATCAGGAAAAAGGTGCACTAATTGATTTTCTTTCTGAAGCTTTTTTAGGGACACCTTACCAAGCAAATATGTTACATGGCTCAGAAAATACACCAGAAAAACTGATCATTGATTTTAGAGGCTTAGATTGCTTCACTTATCTGGATTATGTTGAAGCATTGCGCAAATCAACATCCCAAACAGAATTCATAAATAACGTCATAAAAACGCGTTATATTAACGGTAATGTTCATTTTTTAAATCGGAAACATTTTTTTACGGACTGGGCTTATAGAGAATATAAACTCGCCACTGATATTACCGCTGAAATAAGTCCCCATGCGGTAAAAACAGAAAAATATCTCAACAAAAAAGCTGATGGTGGAAGCTATCTACCTGGGTTGCCAGTTGTGAAACGCACAATAACGTATATTCCAAGTAATTTTATTAATGAAGAGGTTATAGGTCGTTTACAGTCTGGTGATTTCATTGGTATTTATACAAAACTTGCTGGATTGGATGTAACACATGTAGGCTTCTTTATCATGACAGATAAAGGGCCAATGTTAAGAAATGCTTCTTCACGAAAAGAAAACGAAAAAGTCGTTGATTCTCCTTTTATGAATTATGTTGAAAAAACACCAGGAATCATTGTTTTAAGAGCTCTTGAATAACATCATAGCGATATGAAATATCTTCTCCATTCTTAAAATATATACTATAGTTATTCAGGTAAACATCTAACTTCGTTCAAGCTATACGGATACAATATATTTGTTTACAGTTTTAAGAGAAAAAAGTCGTTTTGATTTAACTTTGTTTATAGGTATGACCAAATCATTTTTGGAGAAATCACGGATTTGTAATCACTTTTACTGGTTGAACGATAAAGACAGAAAAAACTCTACTATAATATCACGCTTTCCTTTCATATTCTCAACCAAGAGTTATCTGTAGATTACCGCTAATCTGATCTTTACGAATATAACGCAAAAGACACAACGAACGTTTGTAAAATAAGTAAAAGTAAAGCCAGATATGTTTGGTTGTTGTTTCATAAAGAATTTTATAAAAATTCGATCTACCTCTCTAATTTAGAACATATAAATTTTTGACTTTATAGCATTGTTTTCCTCATAAAGTCTTTGCTTTTTGTTGTTATCCATAAATTAAAATAGCCCTGATATAGCAGCATATTTATGATTAGGATGCACCAGTACTGTACGAGTCCTTGTAAAATTTTGATGCCAGATTGGAATGAAAATATGAAGGCATCAATTAAAAACCAGTTTCTATCTTTAGCATCATTCCTTAGTTCAGCTTTGTGATTTTCTACAGCAACGACAATAATATCCTTCAAAGAGTAGAGATATGAGCATTATTTTTTTCATTCTTTAATGAGTTCCCATCCTTCATGCAATAAAGAGCACTCAAAACAGAACACATTGTATCGATAAAACAACACATTTATTAGCAAAAATAATGATGATTAATCTATAATCACAAACTTTAAAATTCTATTCATAACTTTTATATAAAATTTATAATTAAATCTCATTAAACTTATTACGAAGGCTTCACTTCTCTTCGCCCTAAGCAACGAAATATCTACTCCCAACTGTCTATAAACAATCCGTTCTCTTAAGTGGATTTAAGCTGCTAACCATTTCATGTGCTTCACTTAACAAAAGAACACCGGCAAGCCCTACTCTGAACACTCTAAAAACAGTTAATGGATCAAATTTTATATGCCTCCCACTCCTTAAATGACAGTGTTTTACAGCAACAGGATAAATTTTGCCTTAGATATTCTGTTTACCCTTCTATACTTGCTTGATGAAAAAATAAAATCAATAAAAGAGCTTCATTGTATTTTCGAGAGCTATGAATCACCCCATCATAAAAAAACAGTTTAACATAACAGACAGTTTGAAAAATCTTTTTATATAAAAGGTATCATTGTTGTACCAGGAGGCAACTTTGCCTCATCTTCAGGCTCAACATGAATAGAAATACGCACATTATCAAATTCTTTTTGAAGAACCCCTTCGATTTTATCACAAATTTTATGTGCTTCTCCTACCTGCATTATAGCAGGCACAACCAAATGAAACTCTATAAAAGTAGCTCTACCAGCAACACGCGTACGTAAATCATGAACCTCAAGTGCACCACATGCATTTGCAGAAATCAGCTCTCGAATCCGCATGGTTTCATTCAATTCAACGCCAACATCCATTAATCCTTGAACAGCATTCCTAATCACCTTCCAGCCTTGTAAGAGAATATTAACGGCAACGATTATTGCTAAAATCGGATCTAAAACGCCCCATCCTCCTACAAAGCCAGCAATCAGACCAATTAAAATTGCAAGCGAAGTAAAAACATCCGTTATGAAATGCACTCCATCAGCTTTAAGAGCCGGTGAACGATGGCGTTTTCCCTGCCAAATAAGAACCATTCCCCACATACAATTTATGACAGTTGCAACAAGATGAATAACAAGCCATATTCCAGGTTTCTGCAATAAATTAACGGTGGAAAGAGCTATCCATGCCTCTCTTAAAATGACAATTGCCGCAATAATAATGAGTACCCCTTCAAGAATCGCAGAAAAATACTCTGCTTTATGATGCCCAAAGGGATGATCATGATCCGCCGGCTTCATACTCACTTTAACAGCCCACCATGCTGCCAATGACGCAAGGATATTAACAATTGATTCCAATGCATCAGAATAAAGTGCAACCGAATCTGTGATGTGATATGCCCAATATTTCAAAGCAAAAACAATGCACGCAATAAAAATGGAGTATAAAGTTAAGCTTTGTATATTGATTTTTACATCCATGAACCCCATCCTTTTCTTCACGAAATAAGGATTAATATTTTCAACCATATCATTATACTTTTGGCATAAAGACGATCTCTCCTCAATATTACAGAAGCTTCATCATACAATAAACGCCTCAGCTCACCATTATTATCGCAAAAACTGCTCAGTTACACGAACAGCACCAATAAATAAAGAAAAGAGAAAATAATAGAAAGAAGAACTTTCCCAAGAGCAATCAAACACATAACCTTCATTATTAATCGTTTTCTGAATAACTTAAAGCCATCTCACTTCTCATAAACGAAAAACTTGTTTTTGCTCAAATCTATCATGATCACGCATTATTTTTCAGTCTTATGATGTACATTATAACCCATCTATAAGCCATCGTTGCACCTTAGAAAAAATATCTTAGCACTCTACGGTAACTTTACAGGTCAACAGGATTTTAAAATATGATTTACTAAAAAATTTAGATATAAAAAGAAGAGCAATGATTACCCCCAAAAAGAATCTGGGCATTGGGGACCCAGATTCTTTTCCCTTAAAAAATTAAGGGCATACAGAACTTGGGAAATAGCGGGGACCCAAGACACTGCATCCGATACGAGAAAAAATATATGATTCCGTACCAGTGTTTTTATACTATACCTATGGTTGCATATTGTCAACACAAATTCTACCATAAGTTTAAAATAATTTTTTTATCTCTTTTTTAAAATAAAACAAATTCAAACATCTGGAAATCATAAGAAAAAAGCACTAAAAATCTCTCATGCATTTGAATATCATAACAATCAATGAAACAGATGATCCACGCCTAAAAGCCTATCATAATATCCGTGAAAAAGATCTTGTTGGACGGCAACATCAATTTATTGCTGAAGGCAAAGTAACATTGTCCGCATTACTACACTCAAAAGAGTTTTCTGCCATCTCACTGCTCATCGTAGCAAACCGTCTCTTTGGACTTCTACCGCTTTTAGAAAAAACACAGCCTCTATGTCCCATTTATTGCGTTCCACAAAAAGTTATGGATAATATCACCGGCTTCCATGTTCATCGTGGTGTTCTGGGTATTGGTAAACGCAAAATACTGCCATCCTTACAAAGTTTTTTACAACATCTTCCAGAAAAAGCTTTGATTCTTGTTTTATGTGGTATCTCGAATCACGATAATATGGGATCAATTTTTCGTAATGCAGCAGCCTTTGCCAGTAATGGCATTATTGTCGACAAAACCTCATGCGATCCACTTTATCGCAAATCAATAAGAGTTTCTGCCGGTGCTGCTTTAAAAGTACCCTATACGCAAAACGCTGATATAGATGACATTATAGCTGCTCTAAACGATGAAAACTTTCATCTTTATGCACTCTCCCCTTCTGCCTCACACACTCTCAAACAAGCCAACAAAAGCAAAAGAATGGCACTTATTTTTGGAACAGAAGGCGATGGCTTACCACCCCATATACTACAACAATCAAAAACCTTACGTATTCCCATGACTAACGGTTTTGACAGCCTTAATGTTGCCACAGCCTCAGGTATTGCACTTGCCCATTTTACCAACTTTGACCACTAAAGATGATAACACTTCAAGTTATAGAACATACCCAATTAAGTTGTGTGTTATCTACCAGCCTCCAATAATATTGCCGTTCCCTAGCCTTTGAAAGCATTGATAAGAAAAATTTTTCTTATTAATGCTTTCTACATACACCCTAACCCCACTTATGATGTGCAAGAAATATGATTTTGATGGATTCAATCATAAAACAAATTTACAATGAGAAAATCTCACGGAAGTTTCTCATTCACGGTGAAGGCTGCAAATTATCATTATAAATCAATTTACGATTTTTTATGAAACCGTTGCTTTAAGTTCAGAGGAAATAGAATCATTTGTTTCGAGATTGCACAAAACGCGCTTCAACATCATTTCAGTATCGGCCGCACGTTCTGAATGTGTTACAAATCCTCCCCCAAGAATACGCGCCTCATGACCATTTCCATCATAAAGAACGCAAGCTTGCCCTGGTGCCACACCATTTTCACATTCCAACAGATCAACGGAAAAAACACCTTCTTTATAATGCAAGCGCGCAAGATGAGGAGGACGCGTTGAGCGCACCTTTACAGCCACCTCAATACCTTGAGAAGGAAAATTATCTAACGACTCATCACCAAGCCAATTCACATCACGTAAAAAAAGCTTATGTGTTTCTAGCATTTCACGCGGACCAACAATAACACGTGCATTTTCCACATCGAGATAAATCACATACAGCGCTTCACCAGTTGACACCCCAATACCACGACGTTGACCAACCGTATAATTAACAATCCCCGAATGTTTACCTAAAATTTTTCCATCGATATGGACAATAATACCAGGATTAGCTGCTTCTGGACGCAGTTTTGCGATAACATCTGAATATTTTCCTTGTGGAACAAAACAAATATCCTGACTATCATGCTTATTAGCAACCACAAAGCCCATTTCTGCTGCCATTTCACGAACGCGTGCTTTTGGAAGGTCACCAAGTGGAAAACGCAAATAATCAATCTGTTCTTGTGTTGTTGCAAAGAGAAAATAACTCTGATCACGATCATTATCGAGAGGACGAAAGAGTGCTCGATGCGCTCCATGAGAACGCGAACGAATATAATGTCCCGTAGCCAAAGCATCGGCTCCCAATTCGCGTGCTGTTGCTAATAAATCAGCAAACTTGACCGTCTGATTGCACGCAATACATGGCACTGGGGTCTCTCCATGAGCATAGCTTTCTGCAAAAGGATCAATAACAGCTTCGCGAAAGCGCTTTTCATAATCAAGAACATAATGCGGTATTCCTAATGTTTCTGCAACACGGCGTGCATCTTCAATATCTTGTCCCGCACAACACGCCCCCACCCGATGCGTTGTAGCCCCGTGATCATAAAGCTGCAACGTAATACCAATGACATTATACCCTTCCTTTTTCAAAAGACCTGCAACAACCGATGAATCAACTCCTCCCGACATTGCAACAACAATGCGAGAATCCTTAGGATGTCCTGGTAAATCAAGGCTGTTTAAAAACATGTATTCATTCTCTATTTAATGCTCTCTTTAATGGATACCCATCTGTTATTAATATTCTGATGCGCGTTCTTTGCCACTTTTATACTATTAATTGCTTTTTATATTGTTTTTTTATCCTTTCCACAACCATAGCATCACATTCTAAAAAGCTGCTGCAAACAAAAAAAGAGTGATAGAAATAAGGCACCGTTGAAATCGTTGGAAGAAAATTCTTTTAGAAAACCTTTTTGCTCTTTTTAAAAATCTAGTAAAATGTTGCAAAAAATTTTTCTATACGCTTCGCTCTAGCTTCTTTTTATATGCTCAATCACTTTATTAATTTTTTCTTTCTGCGCGTTTAGCTCTTTTTTAAATTTCATGCTCTATAAACGAATCAAATCCTTGACGAAAGGTAGAGGATACGGATGACCAATTTGATAAAAACACAAATGAAGTATGTTATTGGACCAGATGGAAGCCCACTTACAATTGCCGACTTACCGCCACAAACAACACGGCGCTGGGTGATTCGTCGCAAAGCTGAAGTTGTTGCGGCTGTCAGAGGTGGATTGTTAAGTCTTGACGAAGCGTGTCAACGTTATACTTTGACAGTAGAAGAATTTCTTTCATGGCAAAGTTTGATCGATGAACACGGTTTAGCGGGATTACGAACAACGAGGACTCAACACTACAGGCATTAAGTTGCCATTGATCATGATTCGATAACAGCTTAAAAATACTTTATAAAACAGCCAAACTTGATAAAAGTTTGGCTGTTTTATACTATCCTCAAAAAATAAATCTAAAAGAATTGATCTTTCAATAATTTCTTTTATCATCCAACCATTGAATTAGATTGCATCAAAATATCCTCATCATCGGTAGCAGTTTTCTTTTCTCGTGCTTCCAAAAGCTGTGCACGTTGCAGCTCTGTATTCGCCTCATAAAGAGCAATTTCAGCATTTGTTTTTTGAAGTTGTAAATCACGAATTGAATTGATTAGATTATCACGTCTTTGCCGCGCTGCGCGCGCAAAAGCAGAATAAGCAAAATGGTGAACATCATTGTTTCCAGATTTACGTTCTTCATTAGTAATCTGTACCTCCAGTTCTAACACCATTCGTTCAAATTCTGCGATCATCATCTCAAGCTGTGCAATTTCACGACGCTTTCCACGTACTTGAAACATTCTCAATCGCACCATATTTACCCGTGGCTTCATACTCACTACTCCTTGATTGCGATAACTCAAAACTCGCATTCACACCCAATACATATCTTTTTCATTATATATCTATTCGATAAAACAGTCTATTAACTTGAACTACAATAATTTTTCCTTTCCTTAAAGCATCTGCAAACACAACCTACTTTAAAGATCAATAACTATTTCTTTACTTTTCTTCCCCTACTATAAAATGAAGAGGTTTAAAGCTCAGTAAACAAACACTGAAATTGTAAAAAAGTAATTTATAATGTTTTTTTACAAGATTTTTTTAGGTTAAAGTTTATAAAAAAAGCCCTTCATTTTTTATTATGTTAAAAAATATGCGATTTTTCTAAAATAATTTTATAGCCTCTTTCAAAAATAAAAATATTTTGTTAACCACTATCATGGATAGTGGGGAATTTGGTAGTGATTGTTACGCGTACTACTGAAATATTCATAAATGCTTTATTATAAGTGTTTGATTTCATGAATTGTTTTTATAACAGTGATTTTATCAACTGTTATAAACATAGAAATGCTCCTTGTGATTCGTGAAGGAGCGAAGTGAGGGATCTAAAATGCGCGTATTGTTGATTGAAGATGATAGAGCAGTTACTCAAAGTATTGAGTTGATGCTAAAATCAGCCAATTTTAATGTTTATATCACTGATCTGGGTGAAGAAGGTATCGATTTAGGAAAGCTCTATGATTATGATATCATTTTGCTTGATCTGAATCTCCCTGACATGTCAGGGTACGATGTCTTGCGGACTCTAAGGTTGGCAAAAATAAAAACTCCTGTCCTTATTCTTTCCGGTATGAATGCTATTGAAGACAAAGTCCGTGGTTTTGGCTTTGGGGCAGATGACTATATGACGAAGCCTTTCCATAAGGATGAGCTCATTGCACGTATCCATGCAGTTGTTCGTCGTTCTAAAGGGCATGCACAATCAGTTATTGTCACCGGAGATCTCACCGTTAACCTTGATGCAAAAACGGTTGAAGTTGCAGGACGTCCCGTTCATTTAACTGGTAAAGAGTACCAAATGCTAGAGCTTCTCTCTTTACGCAAAGGTACAACACTTACTAAGGAAATGTTTCTCAATCATCTCTATGGTGGAATGGATGAACCAGAACTAAAAATTATCGATGTTTTTATCTGTAAATTACGGAAAAAATTGGAAGCGGTCTCTTCTAATGTAAATTACATTGATACAGTTTGGGGACGTGGTTATGTATTACGTGATCCAATTGAAGAAAATGTACGGAAAACCGCTTAAGCATTAAAAATGCACATTGTAAAAGTAAAATCTCGGGGTATAGCGGACCGAGATTTTGTCTCTGTCAAAAATAAAAAACCGCATACAAAAAATCTCATATAGAAAGCGCTTAAAGCTTAAGAAGTAACTACACCTATTTATAGATATAATCTCATCGTTCGTAAGTTCAATCGAAGCCACTTTTTCCCCAACACGGCTTAAGCGCTTCTCTCTTATTCAAAGCTTTTTTACACTTTCTAAAACAATACAACAATCTTTTTCATCAATACTTATTTTCATCTCTGTCATCTGAGCAAGCAACATTGTGTAATAAAATTGGATGACATGTGCATCAATAAGCTCTTCTTGTTGAACTTCTCCATGATATAACGCAAGAAAATGAGGAGGAATACGAAGAGTTTTACCGAAAATCTCAAATCGAAAAGAACGTTTATTTTCCTCTTGTAGAATCATCACAACAATTTCACCACCACGAGAAACTGTTGCGTTTGCAATCAATAATAAATTAAGCAAAAGTTTAATTTCATCTTTTTGTAACAAAAAAGAAGGAGCCTGCCATTTTAAAGTTGCTTTTTCTTGCCGCATATATTGTTGAGCGACCTGCTCTGCAGCCCGTGTATCTATTTGTCCTCTACTTGCACCAGCAAAACCAAAAGCCAATCGCGCAAATTGTAGACGTGCAGAAGCACTCGCAACAGATAAACGCACCAATTGTAAAGCATCTTTTTCAGCTCCTCCTTCATCATAAAGCTCCATTGCATTTTGAATAGCCCCCACAGGCGAAATCAAATCATGGCAAATACGACTACAAAGCAAAGCAGCAAGATCCATAGGCTTTAAAGAAATATCTAACGTCATAATGATTGAAAACTCCTAAATTCAAAAAACAAACTTTATTTTAAAGAAAAACTCTTAACATCTGATGCATAATAGGCCACATTAACAATCATGCTAAAAAAAAATCAGAAATAAATTCAAGAATTTAAATAACATTACATCTTATTTTTTATTTGAATAGAATAAAAATTCTAATATTATCTCTTTGTTTGTCACTAATAAAAGGAGAAAACTCTATGGCTCTCTCTCTTCTAAAATACTGGTACAAAAATATTATATCTTTAATCCTCCTTTTATTCATCACCCTAAACACTGCACATGCTCAACTAAAACCAATAGAGCCAAAAGAACCTCATTACTCACTCCAAGAAATTATTGATTCCGGTCATATTTTTTTTGGAAAAACAGCCAGTGGTCTGGCCGTTGCAATTCAAAATATTTTTTCAAAATACGGTTATCCCAATGCCTATATTTTAGGAGAAGAAGCTTCTGGTGCCTTTTTTGCTGGATTAACCTATGGCGAAGGAAGGGTTTTTACCAAAATCCATGGTCAGCATAAAGTTTTTTGGCAAGGTCCCTCAGTAGGATGGGATTTTGGCGGCCAAGGTTCACGTTTAATGATTCTAGTTTATAATCTTAATAACATAAATAATTTATGGGGACGCTATGGCGGTATTTCAGGTTCGGCCTATTTAATTGCAGGTGTTGGTTTTCATGTCCTCAAATACCATGATACCTTGTTAATCCCAATACGGACAGGAATCGGTGCACGCCTTGGGATCAATATAGGATATTTAAAATTAACACCTAGACCAACATGGAATCCATTTTAAACGATTTCTTATTTGAAAAGGGGTATTATGCTTATTCAATCGTTTCTTTTTTTTATTCTTGGAGTTGCCTCTACTTCTTGGTTACTAGTGCTTTTGTCTCCTCTTATTTGGCGTAAAGCCGTTCATTTTGCGTATAAGGATATTTGTGCGCAAATTCCATTATCCCTCACGGAAATAGAAGCAAACCATGATTTTCTTCGTGCACAACATGCTGTAGAATTAGCAAACAACCAACAAAAGTACGAATCTTTGCAAAAAAAATACGCCCAACAGAAAATACAACTGAGCCAAGTAACAGAACAATTTTATCGGCTATACCTCCCCACACAAGACACTCCCACCAAAGCAGCAAAAGCAATCAAACAAAATATTGCCACAACAAGCCCCTTCAAGGACAAGCAAAATGATACGTGAAAAAATCTCACACTATCAGCAACGTTTACAAAAAATCCAAATTCATGCGCTTGACACGACTACGAACCAGAAACTGCTGGAAGAACTACGTGAAGAAACAAAAGAACTCGCAGCAACATTAGCAGCTCACATAGCGCTACAAGAGGGGGACACATCACCCATCAATACACTCATTCAAAACTCCAAAAGCAAAAATGACCTAGCATCACGTATTCGCAAAAAAATAACGCTTCTCTCCCAAGTCCCCCTTAAATAAGTTGTCTTTAAAAACACCTTAAATGAAGAGTGAAATCAACAAAGATTCATTGTTACTCTCATAACCGGAATATTTTTTATTAAACGTGGCTTTCTCACTAAACGAAAGAACAAAGTTTCTTAACCCCATGCCCTTTTGTAAAAATCCATCTTCTTGTCTCGCTGGTTTTCCTTGCTGATCATATCACCGCCCTAAAGGACAACATTTCATGAGTCCAGACAATTATACTTAAAAACATTTGCCACACACTCTAATAAAAATATTTTCTAAAATATCCCCATCCATAAAGCTTTTACATATTTTTAAAGATAAAAACACTCTCTCAAGAGTAATAAAAGTCTTTTATTTTCTGAATAATCATATCCTGATCAGTCTGCGTTAAATAAGGATGCATGGGTAAACTTAAAACACAATCTCCTAAAGACTCTGAAACAGAAAGAGAATCTTTGACATAAGGAAAATGTTTATAAGCAGGCTGTTTATGTAAAGGAGTTTTATAATAAACCATTGTAGGAATAGAATTTTTTTGTAAAAAATCTTTTAGTTTATCACGTTCTTTTACCTTAATCGTATATTGTGCATAAGCAGAACGAATATTTTCTCCTATTTCTGGAACTGTAACAATATCTCTTAAGCCATCGGAATAACGTTGAGCAATTTCTACACGCTTTTGCATTTCATCTTCAAAGATAACAAACTTTTCTAATAAAATTGCAGCTTGAATGCTATCTAAGCGCGAATTCATACCAATACGAACATTATCATATTGCGTTTCACCTTTACCATGAAACAAAATAGAACGTAAAAGTTCTGCCAAATGATCATCATTGGTCATCATAGCGCCTCCATCACCATAACATCCTAATGGTTTTGCAGGATAAAAACTTGTGGCCGCTACATCCCCAAAAGCACCGCACATAGTATTACCGCTTCTTCCGCCCATAGATTGAGCAGCATCTTCAATCACAAAAAGATTTTCCTTTGCTGCTACTTGAGCAATTTGCACATAGTCAGCAGGCAGCCCGAACAAATCAACAGCAATAAGAGCTTTTGGCTTTAGACGTCCTTCTTTTTTTACCATTTCAATTGCGTGAGAAAGTTTTTCAACATCAATATTGAATGTATCAGGTAAAACATCAACAAAAACAGGTTCAGCCCCCACCAAAGCAACCACTTCAGCCGTTGCTGAAAATGTAAAACTAGGACAAAACACAGCATCCCCTGGACCAATATTTTTAGCCATAAGAGGCATCTTCAAAGCATCCGTTCCATTAGCACATGCAATCACATGTTTAACGCCAAGATATTCTGCCAATTTCTCTTCAAATTCTGTTACTTTTGGCCCCAAAATATACTTACCACTAGCGACCACATGCGCAATTGCAGAATTAATTTTATCTTCAATACGCGCACGCTGCGCCCCAAGGTCGATGAATTGCATATTAACTCCATTGATCATCACAAGAATGCAAAAACACTACCGCTCTCTTTTATCTATAATAATTGACTTTATCCATAATAATTGACACCAGCAGCTGTTAAAATCCGTAAAACCGCAATAGCATCATCACCATTTGTACGAGGCGACTGACGCGTTTCAATACAATGAAGAAAGTGCCGTAATTCGCAAGTAAGCGGCAAATCTTCACAAACATCGATGTAATTCAGCCCATCCATGCTAAAAGCCCACTCTTGATTTTCTTTCCAAACGGCAAAATGGTGTATTGCCAATTTACGGCTCCACGGTTCCATATCATCAAAAACGAGTATAGCCTTTGTTCCAACAACGGTTAAACGCCTTTCACGGTAAGGACTAAGACGTGAAGTGAAAAGATGACTACGCACACCATTTGGAAAAGTCATATGAACATGAGAAAAGTCAGAAGTCTTATCCACGACAGCAGCCCCCTCTCCCTGAATTTGAGAGGGTTCACATTCTGTCAACGCCAAAATCATTGAGAGATCATGGGGGGCAAGATCCCATAAAGCATCACTGTGTGTGTGAAATTTTCCAAAGCCTAATCTATGAGAATAGATATATCGCACATCCCCCAATTCTCCCTTTTTCACCAATTCACACATTTTTTCAAAAGCCGGATGAAATCGTAAAATATGTCCCACCATAAAAATCCGCCCATAAGCATCTGCTTCCTGAACTTGGCGTTTAGCATCAGCAATATTTAGAGCTATTGGTTTTTCCACCAAAACATCTTTACCGCTTTTAACAGCACGCAGCACATTTTGCGTATGAAATTGTGGAGGCAGCGCCAACACCAGTGCATCAATATCTCTATGAGCAAAAAGATCATCTGGTTTAATAATCTCCACACCATACAGTGTTGCAAAACTGGCAGCACGATCACTATCAATATCAGAAACTGCTGCTAAAGCCCCAAGAGAGTGAAGTGTCTTTATATGATTTCCACCCCAATGACCGCATCCTAAAACCGCTACACGTGGCACCATTTTTACGCCTTACCTTACTTTATCATATAAAACTACACTTACATATCGAGGATAAAATAAAATAACAAGAAAAAAGCTTCAAAACGATGCTTGACATCTTACTATTCTACCCCTTATATCCGCAAAAGATGAAATAGTTTACAGTAATATATCTGTTTTGGCGGAGTAGCTCAGTAGGTTAGAGCAGAGGAATCATAATCCTTGTGTCGGGGGTTCAAATCCCTCCTCCGCTACCATTACTTTTTTGTTGTGTGTGTAGCTTGCCAGCGGGTTTTGTATATTTTGCCACTAGGTTTTGTACCAATTTATTTTTTCTCAAAGAGTTTTAAAG